>NZ_JBFAIU010000149.1:0-17495 GCF_040654855.1 Asanoa sp. NPDC050611 | reverse complement strand
GACAACACGTGCGGGCTGACCGTCAACACCGACCAGGTCAAGTTCGGCCAGCAGCTCCGCCAGCAGGTCGGCCTGCACGCCCGGCAGCCGCAGGTCGGGGGCGTCGCAGCCCTCGCCGGAGGTGCCGTGCGCGAACAGCCCGGCCAGGTCGCCGACGAACGCGACGCAGACGTCCGCGGAGCGGGCCGCCGCGACCGCGGCCGCGAAGCCCGACCGGTCGTCGCCCTGGATCTCACAGCCCGGCTCGTAGGCGATGTCCACACCGGGCAACTCGGCTCGCAGCGCGTCGACCGCGGTCGGCACGTCGACGCCGAGGCCTAGCCCCGGGTGGCGGGGCAGCACGTGGTTGGGGAACGCGTAGCAGCCCATGAACGTGCGCGGCTCGGCGGCGCACGGCCCGACGACCGCGACGCGACCGGCACCGGCCAGCGGCAGCGCGCTGCCCGGGTCGAGCAGCACGATCGACCGTTCCGCGATCTCGCGGGCCAGCGACCGGTTTCCGGCCGAGTCGAGCTCGACCGTGTCCGCGCCGGCGACCGATCCCTCGGGTGTCCACGATGGATCGAGCAGGCCCAGCTCGACCTTCTGGGTCAGCAGTCGGCGGGCGGCGCGGTCGACCAGCTCCTCGGCCACCTCGCCCGCGCGGACCTTGGCGAGCAGGGCCGCGCCGTAGCCGATCGTGTCGGGCAGCTCCACGTCGATGCCGGCGGCGATGGCCAGCGCGCCGGCCTCGGCGTCGTCGCCGGCGATGTGGTGCATGGAGGCGAGGAACGGCACGGCCCAGTAGTCGGAGACCACCGTCCCGGTGAAGCCCCAGTCGGCGCGCAGCACGTCGGTGAGCAGCCACGGGTCGGCGCCGGCGGGCACGCCGTCGACGTCGGCGTAGGAGTTCATCACCGACCCGGCGCCGCCGACCGCGACCGCGGTCTCGAACGGCGGCAGGATCACGTCGATCAGCTCGCGCCGGCCCATCGAGACCGGGCCGTGGTTGCGCGCGCCGCGGGAGGCCGAGTAGCCGGCGAAGTGCTTGAGGGTGGCGATCACGCCCGCGCTCTGCAGGCCGCGCACGTAGGCGGCACCGAGCACCGAGACCAGGTACGGATCCTCGCCCATCGTCTCCTCGACCCGGCCCCACCGGTAGTCGCGGACGACGTCGAGCACAGGCGACAGTCCCTGGTGCACGCCGACCGCGGCCATGTCCCGGCCGATCGCGGCGGCCATCCGCTCGACCAGATCGGGGGAGAACGTCGCGGCCCAGGCGATCGCGGCCGGGTAGACGGTCGCGCCGTAGCTGGTGAACCCCGTGAGGCACTCCTCGTGCACCAGCGCCGGGATGCGCAGCCGGTGCGCGTCGAGCACCACGTGGTGCTGTCGGACGAGCTCCGCCGCGCCCGCGGTGGCGGTGACCGGCGCGCTGCCGTAGACCCGGGTGAGGTGGCCGAGGCCGTGCCGGCTGGCCTCCTCCAGCGGGAGGTCGCCGGCGGAGAAGACGTCCTGCATCGGCGCGACATTGTGGTCGGTCGCGAAGATGGGCTCGGCGTCCTCCTCGTGCAGGTCCTTGCGCACCCACCGGCTGCCCAGCTGGGCGATCTTCTCCTCGAGGGTCATCGCGCCGAGCAACTGCTCGACCCGGTCGGCCACCGGGCGGCCGGTGTCGTGCCAGGGCTGGATCGCGATCTGCGCGGGTGGGGTGGTCACGGGGTGGTGCCTCCTTCGCGCAAGATAACGGAACGGTCTTCGAAACTTTCGAAGCTTGTCGTGCTCTTCGCGGACCGTCCAGCTACTGGCGGTCAGCGTCGGGACCATGGCGACGTGCCTTGCGCTGGCCTTACTTTCGCCGATCAGAACGGCGGCTTCAAGCCCTTGACACGTCGATGGCGGAATCCTACGTTGACTTGAAAATTCTACGTTAATTTGCGAGATCACCGGCCGAAAATTCCCTGTCCGGGCACCCTTGTGCATGGCTGTGGGAGCGCTCCCCACGGCCGGTGACGTCGCGCCCCTCGATCGATTTCTGCCGCGCTCGCCGCGGCTCACGAGTACGGAGGTCAGCGTGGAGCGCAGCATCCTGTCCCGGCGGAATTTCCTTGGTCTCTCCATGGGCGTGGGCGCCGGGGTCGCGCTCGCCGCCTGCGGCAGCTCCGGTCCCGGCACCGAGTCCGGTGGCGGGAGCGGTGCCGGTGCGGCCAGTTACTGGTTCCTCACCGGCGCACCTGGTGAGGGCATCCGCACCAACACCGTCAACCGGTTCAACCAGGCGAACCCCAACAGCAAGATCACTGCCACGACGTTCCAGAACGACGCGTACAAGACGAAGATCAAGACTGCGATCGGTGCCGGCCAGGCGCCGACCATCATCTGGGGCTGGGGCGGCGGCACGCTGCGCAGCTACGTGCAGGCCGGCCAGGTCGAGGACCTGACCTCGTGGTTCGGCGAGAACGCGGCGGTCAAGGACCGGCTGTTCCCGTCGTCGTTCGGCGCGGCCACCATCGACGGCAAGGTATACGCGATGCCGGCCGAGACGGTCCAGCCGATCGTCATGTTCTACAACAAGCGGGCCTTCGAGAAGATCGGCGCGCAGCCACCGCAGACCTGGGGCGACGTCATGGACCTCGTGCCCAAGTTCAACGCGAAGGGCATCGCGCCGTTCTCGCTGGGTGGCCAGTCCCGCTGGACCAACATGATGTGGCTCGAGTTCCTCTTCGACCGCATCGGCGGCAGCGAGGTCTTCCAGGCGGTCTTCGACGGCCAGAAGGACGCCTGGTCGCACCCGGCGGCGCTGCAGGCGCTGACCCTGACCCAGGACCTGATCAAGGCCAACGGGTTCATCAAGGGCTTCTCCTCGATCACCGCCGACTCCAACGCCGACCAGGCATTGCTCTACACGGGCAAGGCGGCGATGATGCTGCACGGAACGTGGACCTACGGCGGTATGGCCGCCGACGGAGGTGACTTCGTGTCCAGCGGCAGCCTCGGCTACATGAACTTCCCGCCGATCGACGGCGGCAAGGGCGACGTCTCCGACACCGTCGGCAACCCCGGCCAGTACTACTCGATCTCGTCCAAGGCCACGGCCGAGCAGAAGGAGACCGCGAAGAAGTTCTTCAAGGAAGCGGTGCTCGCCGACGCCGAGGTCAAGGAATGGGTCGACGCCGGAGCCGTGCCGATCGTCAAGGGCACCGAGGGCGCGTTCGGTTCCTCCAAGGACGCCGACTTCCTGAAGTTCGTCTACAACACCTCGGCGAACGCCAAGACGTTCGCGCAGTCGTGGGACCAGGCGCTGAGCCCGACCGCGGCGGAGAAGCTGCTCGACAACATCGCGCAGCTCTTCCAGCTCAAGATCTCACCCCAGCAGTGGGCCACCAACATGAACGGGACGATCGGGCAATGACAACTCTCGCTCCGCCCGCCCCGCGGAGGACGGCGGAACAGACCTCCACGGGCGGGCGGGGCGGGTCCGTCGCGTGGCTGGCCGTACCCGCGTTCCTGATGTTCATCGCGTTCGCGATCATCCCGCTTATCGGCGTGCTGGTGCTCAGCTTCACGCAGTGGGACGGCATCGGGGACATCCACGCCGCGGGCTTCGACAGCTGGCGCACGGTGCTGAAGGACCCGGGGCTGGTGCACGCGCTCTGGATCACCTTCCTGATCATGGCGCTGTCCTGGGCCTTCCAGACCCCGCTCAGCCTGCTGATCGGCGTCTACCTGGCCAGGCAGAACCGCTACCGCGAGATCCTCGCGGTGATCTACTTCGTGCCCCTGCTGCTCAGCTCCGCCGCGCTGGCGATCACCTACAAGTCGCTGCTCGACCCGAACTTCGGGCTCGGCGCCGGGCTCGGCATCCCGTTGCTGGCACAGGACTGGCTCGGCCGCGACAACCTCGCCCTCGGCGTGCTCGTCTTCGTGGTCTCGTGGCAGTTCATCCCGTTCCACTCGCTGATCTACCAGAGCGGCGTGCGGCAGATCCCGACCGCGATGTACGAGGCGTCCGAGATCGACGGGGCCGGCCGGGTGCGGCAGTTCTTCAGCATCACGCTGCCGCAGCTCAAGTACACGGTCATCACGTCGTCGACGCTGATGGTGGTCGGGTCGCTGACGTTCTTCGACCTGATCTTCGTGCTCACCGCGGGCGGGCCGGGCGACGCCACCCGCGCGCTCGCGCTCGACATGTACAAGCGCGGGTTCCAGGCCAACCTGATGGGCCCGGCGAGCGTGATCGCGGTGATCCTCGTGCTGGTCGGCCTCGGGCTCGCGCTGCTGCTGCGCCGCCTGGGCGGCCGGGACGCGACCGAGAGCCAGATGGAAGGCGTGTGACGTGGCGACGACCCTGACGACGACGGCGCCCGAGCGGACCACAGGCCCGCGCGCGCCGCACCGGCCCGTGCTCGGTGGCCGCCGCCGGCGGTTCAACCTGCCGGCCGGCGTGGCGGGCCTGATCTGGCTGGCGATCGTGGTGATCCCGCTCTACTGGATCCTGATCACCAGCCTCAAGACCCAGGCCAACTACTTCCTCACCAACCCGTTCGCGCCGCCGACCGACCCGACGCTCGACAACTACCGGATGGTCATCGAGGCCGACTTCGTCCGGTACTTCTTCAACAGCGTGATCGTGACCGTGGGCGCGGTCATCCCGGCCGTGGCGATCTCGTTCATGGCCGCCTACGCCATCGTCCGGGCCAGCAACCGCAGCCGCTTCCTGCGCGCCGTCAACTCGGTGTTCCTGATGGGCCTGGCGATCCCGCTGCAGGCGGTGATCATCCCGGTCTACCTGATCATCATCCGGCTCAAGATGTACGACACCCTGCTGGCGATCATCCTGCCGTCGATCGCCTTCGCCATTCCGCTGTCCGTGCTGGTGCTCTCCAACTTCATCCGTGACGTGCCGCGCGAGCTGTTCGAGTCGATGCGGATGGACGGCGCCACCGAATGGGGCACGCTCTGGCACCTGGCCTTCCCGCTGGTGCGGCCGGCGCTGGTCACCGTGACCATCTACAACGGACTGTCCATCTGGAACGGCTTCCTGCTGCCGCTGATCCTGACCCAGAGCCCGACGCAGCGCACATTGCCGCTGGCGCTCTGGACCTTCCAGGGTCAGTACAGCATCAACGTGCCCGCGGTGCTCGCGTCCGTGGTGCTGACCACCCTGCCGATCCTGGTGCTCTACGCGCTCGGCCGGCGCCAGCTGCTCAGCGGCCTCACTGCCGGGTTCAGCAAGTAACCGAGGTTCAACGTCCCCGCGCGGGGTAAGCGGCCAGAAAGGGATAATCCACGCCGCGAAGGGGACATCGTGACCAGCACAGCGACCATCGCCGACCTGTCCACCGCCCGTGAGGTGGCCCGGCAGCTCCGGGTCGACTCCGTGCGGGCCAGCACGAGCGCCGGATCGGGCCACCCCACCTCGAGCATGTCGGCCGCCGACCTGCTCGCGGTGCTGGTCACCCGGCACCTGCGCTACGACTGGGACAACCCGAAGAACGACGCCAACGACCACCTCATCTTCTCCAAGGGCCACGCCTCGCCGCTGCTGTACTCCGTGTTCAAGGCGGCCGGCGTGGTCTCCGACACGGAGCTGATGACCGGCTACCGGCGGTTCGGGCAGCGGCTGGAGGGCCACCCGACGCCGGTGCTGCCCTGGGTCGACGTGGCCACGGGCTCGCTCGGCCAGGGCCTGCCGGACGGTGTCGGCATCGCGCTGGCCGGGCGCTACCTGGACGAGGTGCCGTACCGCGTCTGGGTGCTCTGCGGCGACAGCGAGATGGCCGAGGGCTCGATGTGGGAGGCGCTGGACAAGGCCGCCTACTACCGGCTCTCGAACCTCGTGGCGATCGTCGACGTCAACCGGCTCGGCCAGAGCGGCCCGACCGAGCTGCAATGGGACCTCGACGCGTACGCCCGACGGGCCGAGTCCTTCGGCGCCCGTGTGCTGATCGTCGACGGGCACGACGTGGACGCGATCGACGAGGCGTACAAGTCGGCCACCGACCGCACCGACGACCGCCCGACGGTGATCCTCGCCCGCACGCTCAAGGGCCGCGGCTTCAGCGAGGTGGAGAACCTGGAGGGCTGGCACGGCAAGCCGTTCAAGGCGGACATGGCCGAGCGGGCGATCCGGGAGCTGGGCGGCGAGAGCGACCTGGTGGTGCGCGGGCCGCGGCCGCCGGACGAGCAGCCCGCGAGCCGGCCAGCGCCGCGCGAGCTGCCCGAACTGCCCCGGTGGGAGATCGGGGAGAAGGTCGCCACGCGGCGGGCGTACGGCGATGCCCTGACCGCGCTCGGTGGCGGGCACCCGCGGATCGTGGCGCTCGACGGCGAGGTCGGCAACTCCACGTACTCGGAGGAGTTCGCGAAGGCGTTCGGCGACCGGTTCTTCGAGATGTACATCGCCGAGCAGCAGATGGTGGCGGCCGCGGTCGGGCTATCCGTGCGGCGCTACGTGCCGTTCGCCTCGACCTTCGCCGCGTTCCTGTCCCGGGCGTACGACTTCATCCGGATGGCGTCGATCTCGCGCGCGGACATCCGGCTGGTCGGCTCGCACGCCGGCGTCGAGATCGGCGCCGACGGCCCGTCGCAGATGGCGCTCGAGGACCTCGCGATGATGCGGGCGGTGCAGGGCTCCACGGTGCTCTACCCGAGCGACGCGGTCAGCGCGGCCGCACTCGTGCGGGCCATGGTCGAGCTGGACGGCGTGAGCTACATGCGCACGACACGCGGCGCGTACCCGGTGCTCTACGACCAGGGTGAGGACTTCCCGGTCGGCGGGTCCAAGGTGCTGCGGTCGGGCCCGGACGACGCCGTGACGCTGGTCGGCGCCGGCGTGACCGTGCACCAGTGCCTGGCGGCGGCGGACCAGCTCGCCGCCGACGGCATCCGGGCACGGGTGATCGACCTGTACTCGGTCAAGCCGATCGACACCGCGACGCTGCACGACGCCGTGGCGGCCACCGACGGGCGGATCGTCGTCGTCGAGGACCACCACCCGGAGGGCGGGCTCGGCTCGGCGGTCGCGGACGCGCTGCTGGCCGCGGGCGCGCCGACGCTGCGCTTCACCCACCTCGCGGTGCGTGACCTGCCGGGCTCCGGGTCGACGGCCGAGCAACTGGCCGCCGAGGGCATCGACGCCGACCACATCGCCGGCGCCGCCCGCGCGTTGACCAGCTAGGCGTTCAACCGGAGCTGCCAGTCGTGGGGCACCCGGTCGGCCGGTCCGGGCACGGACTGGTCGACCGGATGGCTCTGCGGCTCCGCCAGCGGCGGGCCCTCCAGGAAGTCTCCGGTCGTGTAGTCGTAGTACCAGTCCTCGCCGGGCTCGTACGACCGGATGATCTTGTGGTCGCTGCCGTTCGCGTGCTTCGTGGCGTGCTGCGAGGGCGAGTTGTCACAGCAGCCGATGTGCCCGCACGTGGCACAGCGCCGCAGGTGCAGCCACCAGCCGCCGCTCTCCGTGCATTCCGCGCATCCGGGGCCGGACGGCGGCACCTCGGGTCGCACCAGTGGTTCGGTCACGGTTCCTCCTCATGTGTCCTGCGGCCTGACACCTACCCCGGGTCGGGTCCGGTCTCACGTGACGATTGGATCACTCCGCGTAAGATCGCCGGGTGAGCGATCTGCTCAACAGCCTCCTCGACCAGCGGGCGATCCTCGTCTACGTGATCGTCGGCCTGGTGGTGTTCGCCGAGGACGCGCTCTTCTTCGGCTTCATCCTGCCCGGTGAGACAGCCGCGATCCTCGGCGGCGTCGCGGCGAGCCTCGGCCACGTCAGCGTCGTCTGGATGAGTGTGATCGTGGTCGCGGCCGCGATCATCGGCGACACGGTCGGCTACGAGATCGGCTCACGGTGGGGCTACAAGCTGCTGCGCGTGAAGGTGCTGCAGAAACGTGAGAGACAGGTGGAGTCGGCCCGGTCGTTCCTCGCTAGGCGGGGCGGGCCGGCCGTCTTCCTGGGCCGGTTCATCGCGTTCCTGCGCGCGTTCGTGCCGTTCCTGGCCGGCGCCTCGCACATGCACTACCGCCGGTTCCTGGCCTGGAACGCGCTCGGCGGGGTGGTCTGGGGCGCGGGCTCGGTGCTGCTCGGCTATCTCGCGGGCCACTCGTACCAGATGATCGAGGACGCGGTCGGCAAGTGGGCCGCGATCGCGATCGGCGCGGTCGTGGTGGCGGCGCTGCTGGCCTGGGCCATCTATCGCCGGGTCCGCGAACGCCGGAGTCACTAGGGCCGGTCGCGCGCCGCGAGCTTGAGGGCGGCGGTCAGGTCCGTGGCGGTGAGCGCCCCGTCGGGGTCGATCAGCCACTGGATGGCCAGGCCCGCGAGCAGCGCCTGGGCCAGGCCGCCGATCAGCCGGCCCTCTTCACCCTCGGCGGCGCCGAACAGCCCGGCCAACTCCGTGCGGCCCGTGCGCTGGCCGGCGACCAGGAAGTCGTGGATCTCCGGCAGCCGGTCGACCTGCCCGGCCAGCTCGAACTGCGTGGTCCAGAGCGGACGCTGGGTGCGTACCGACTCGATCACCGCCGTCCAGACCGCCTCGGTGGACCCGTCGGTGGCCTGCAGCGCGGTGGCCAGCTCCGCGCCCCACTCCGCGAGCGCCTCCATCAGCGCCTGGTTGAGCAGCTCGCGGGTAGAGCCGAAGTGGTAGCCGATCGCGGCGAGGCTGACCCCGGCCGCGGTGGCGATGTCGCGGGCCGTCGTGCGGGTGTAGCCGACGTCGCGCAGGCATTGCTTGGCGCCCGCGATCAGGCTCTCCCGGTTTCCCATCCAGTGATTGTACAAGTGTGCAAGACGTGCTTGGTGTACGACTTGTAACCGACGCCCGACCTCTGTGACGATGGGGGCATGACCGAGGAGTGCACCGCCCGCGAGGTGCTCGACCGGGTCGGCGGCAAGTGGAGCATCGCGATCATCGTGGCCGCGGCGCAGGGTCCGGTGCGGTTCACCGAGCTGGAGCGGTCGATCGACGGGATCAGCCGGCGGATGCTGGCCCTCACGCTGCGCAACCTCGAGCGCGACGGCCTGCTGACGCGCACCGTCCATCCGACCGTCCCGCCCAAGGTCGAGTACGTCGCGACCGACCTGGCCCGGGAGATCTACGACGCGCTGGTGACGCTGACCACGTGGGCCGAGCGCCATCGGGCGGAGATCTCGGCCGCGCGCGCCGCGTACGACCGACGGGTGGCGTTGGGTTGAGCCCTGTGGAGCTGTCCGCGGACTGCAGCCGGTGCGTGGGCCTGTGCTGCGTCGTGCCGGCGTTCGCCAAGTCGGTCGACTTCGCCATCGACAAGCCCGCCCGGCAGCCCTGCCCGAACCTCGGCGGGGACTTCCGCTGCGGCATCCACCACAAGCTGCGCACCTCGGGGTTCCGGGGCTGCACGGTCTACGACTGCTTCGGCGCGGGCCAGCACCTGACCCAGGGCACCTTCGGCGGCGGTGTCGACTGGCGGGACGACCCGGCGATGCTGGCCGCCTTCCCGGTCATGCGGGAACTGCACGAGCTGCTCTGGTATCTGACGGCGGCGCTGGACCTGAAGCTGCCGCGCGCGCAGCTGGCTGCGCTGGAGACGGCCCGCGCCCAGACCGCGGCACTGACCGAGGGCAGCGCGGCGGAGCTGACCAAACTCGACGTCGCGCCGCACTGGGCGGCCGTCAACGACCTGCTGGTGCGGGCCAGCGCCACCGTGCGCGGCATCGCGACCGGACCGCGCCGGGAACGCCGCGGTGCCGACCTGGTCGGCAAGGACCTGCGCCGCACGGACCTGCGGGCGGCCAACCTGCGCGGCGCGTACCTGATCGGCGCCGACCTGCGCGGCGCCGACCTGAGCTGGACGGACCTGATCGGCGCGGACCTGCGCGACGCCGACCTGCGCGGTGCCCGCCTGCGCACCGCGCTGTTCCTCACCCAACCGCAGGTCGACTCGGCCCGCGGCGACGACGGGACGGCGCTGCCGAACGGCCTGCGCCGCCCCGACCACTGGGGCTAGCTGGGCTGCTCGCCCACCTCGAACTGGACCGCGCCGTTGGCGTCGACGGCCGCGTCCAGCGACTTGTCGTCGAGCACCCGGGCGGCTTCGCCGTCGAGGAAGAGCCGGGCGCCGGCCTGGTCGACGACCTGGTCGCCCTCCTGTGGCGAGGTGGCGAGGCTCATGGTGAGCGCGCCCTGAGTCGGGTCGGACGCGATGCGTACGCCGGCACCGTCCGGCAGGTTCTGCTGGCCGGTGAGGTCGCGGATCACCGCGACGGCGTTGTCGGTCACTGCGAGCATGGTGAACCCTCCAGTTTTGCGGCAGGGGAGTTGGTTGAGACCGCAACTGATAAGGGAAGCCGTTCCCAAACGGCGAGCGGTTCTGCGGCCGTCCAAGACCCACGTAACCCTGCGGCGCCGGATCCCGCAACCCGAACGCGACTTAACATGAGTTCATGAACCCGATGCCCGACTCTGTATCGCTCCGCGAGGTCGCACCCCGCGATGGGCTCCAGAACGAGGATCCGGTGCCCACCGCGGCCAAGATCGAGCTTCTGGACGCGCTGTCGGGCACGGGCGTGGGCCGGATCGAGGCGGTGTCGTTCGTTCACCCGAAAGCGATACCTCAGATGGCGGACGCCGACGCGGTGTGGTCGCAGGTGCGTAGGTCGCCGGCGGTGCGCTACTCGGCCCTCGTGCCCAACTCGCGCGGCGCCCAGCGCGCCCTGGCCGCCGGCTTCACCGAGGTCGAGGTCGTGGTTTCGGCGAGTGACACGCACAACAAGCGCAACGTCAACCGCTCCACCGCCGAGTCGCTGGACGACATCGCCGCGCTGATCGACGAGCTGCACGGTGCGGGCGCCAGCGCTGAAGTGATCATCGCGACCAGCTTCGGCTGCCCGTTCGAGGGCGACATCGACCCCAAGCGGGTCGCCGACATCGTCGACCGGGTGGTGGCCGACGGCGCCGACCGGATCGCGTTCGGGGACACCACCGGCATGGCCACTCCGCGCCGGGTCGCCGACGTGGTCACCCTGGTCCGTGAGCGCCAGCCGGACATCCCGGTGCTGCTGCACTTCCACAACACGCGGGGCACGGCGCTGGCCAACATCCTGACCGCGCTCGACCTGGGCATCACGGAGTTCGACGCGAGCGTCGGCGGGCTTGGTGGCTGCCCCTACGCGCCGGGCGCGACGGGCAACGTGGCCACCGAGGAGGTGGTGCACATGCTCGAGGACATGGGCATCGACACCGGCATCGACCTCGACGCGCTGGTCGAGGCGGCGGCGCTGGCCCAGCGGGTCGTCGGGCGGGAACTGCCCTCGGGTGTGTTGCGCGCGGGGCCGCGTACCAGACTGGTGTCGTGAACGACCTCGTGCGGCTGCGCCGGGCCAAGGACATGATCGACCGGGAGTACGCGCGCCCGCTGGACGTGCCCGCGCTGGCCCGCGCGGCGCTGATGTCCCCGTCGCACTTCGCCCGGGGGTTCCGGGCCGCGTTCGGTGAGACCCCGTACCAGTACCTGATGACGCGGCGGATCGAACGGGCCCAGGCACTCCTGCGCCGCGGCGACCTCTCGGTCACCGAGGTCTGCCTCGCGGTCGGGGCGACCTCGCTGGGCTCGTTCAGCGCGCGGTTCACGGAGCTGGTGGGCGAGCCGCCGTCCGCATACCGGGCACGGGACCACGCGCGGCTCGCCGCGGTGCCGGCGTGCGTCGCCCAACGGCTGACCCGGCCGACAAGAGCAGTTTCGGAGAAGCGCCGGGCGGTCGCCCGGGCCTAGCGTCGAAGGCATGAACCTGACGCTCTCGCACTGCTTCATCCTCGTGGACGACCAGGACAAGGCGCTCGCCTTCTACCGTGACGTGCTCGGTCTCGAGGTGCGCAACGACGTCGACATGACCGACTGGGGCATGCCGTGGCGGTGGATCACGGTCGGCGCCGCGGGCCAGCCCGGCATCGAGATCGGTCTCGACCCGGCGGCCGCGAAGGCCCCCGGCGACCAGCCCGCCTTGCGCGACCTGATGGCCAAGGGCGCGCTGTCCGCGCTGATCTTCGACACCGACGACTGCGACGCGACGTTCGAGCAGATCCGCGGTTCCGGGGCCGAGGTGCTCCAGGAGCCGATCGACCAGCCCTACGGTGTGCGCGACTGCGCGTTCCGCGACCCGTCCGGCAACATGATCCGCTTCAGCCAGCGCCGTTGATCTCCGCTTGCTCTGCATCCATATACGCATCGGTGCGTATATGGATGCAGAGCAAAGCGGCTAGACCAGACCGGCCACGGCCCGCTTGGTGAGCACGCCCGCCAGGTGGCGCCGGTAGTCGGCGCTGGCCAGCATGTCGTCGCTCGGCCGGGTGTCCGCCGCCGCCCGGGCCGCCGCCGCGCCGACCGCGTCCGGGCTGTCGGCGCCGGCCAGCGCCGCCTCGGCCGCGCTCGCCCGCAACGGGGTCGAGCCCATGTTGGTCAGCCCGACCCGGGCCTCCGCGACCGCGCCGTTCTCCCGGCGCACCATGGCGGCCACGCCGACCAGGGCCCAGCCCTGCGCGACGCGGTTGAACTTCTCGTAGCGGCCGACCCAGGACCCCTGCTTCGGCACCCGGACCGAGACCAGCACCTCGTCGGGCGCGACCACGCTCTCCAGGTAGTCGACGAAGAACTCGCCCGCCGGCACCACGCGCCGGCCGTTCGGGCCCACGATCTCCATCTCGGCGCCCAGCACCAGCGCCACCGCGGGCAGGTCGCCCGCCGGGTCCGCGTGCGCCAGCGAGCCGGCGAACGTGCCCCGGTGCCGGATCTGCCGGTCGGCCACCGTCGAGGTGGCCTGCGCCAGCAGCGGCAGGTGCTCCTTGACCAACGGGTCGCGCAGGACGCGGGCGTGAGTGACCATCGCGCCGATGACGATCGCGTCGCCGTCCTCGCGGACGTGCCGCAGCTCGTCGACGCCGCCGAGGTCGACCAGCGTGCTCGGCGCGGCGAACCGCATCCGCAGCAGCGGCAGCAGGCTCTGCCCGCCGGCGATGACCTTGGCGTCCTCGCCGGCGTCGCGCAGCGTCGAGACGGCCTCGTCCACCGTGGTCGGCGCGGCGTAGTCGAACGACGGTGGGATCATGCCGCACCTCCCTGGACGGCCCGCCAGACCCGCTCCGGCGTGCACGGCATCGCGATGTCGTTGACGCCCATCGGGCGCAGCGCGTCGACGATGGCGTTGACGACCGCCGGCGTCGAGGCGATCGTGCCCGCCTCGCCGACACCCTTCGTGCCCAGTGGATGGTCGGGCGCCGGGCTCTCCGTGCGGTCGGTGACGAACGACGGCAGGTCGGCCGCCGTCGGCAGCGTGTAGTCGACCAGCGTGCCCGTCATCAGGTTGCCGTCGGCGTCGTACACGGCCTCCTCGAAGAGGGCCTGCGCGATGCCCTGTGCGATGCCGCCGTGCACCTGACCCTCGACGATCAGCGGGTTGATCACCCGACCGACGTCGTCGACGGCCACGTACTTCCGGATCGTCACGCGGCCCGTCTCCGTGTCGACCTCCGTCGCGCACAGGTGGGTGCCGTGCGGGAACGAGAAGTTGACCGGGTCGTAGACCGCGTCGGCGTCGAGCGTCGGCTCGATCCCGTCGGGCAGGTCGTGCGCCGCGAACACGGCCAGCGCACAGTCCGCGAGGCTCTTGCCGCCGTCGGGGTTGCCGCGCACCCGGAACTGCCCGCCGGTGAACTCCAGGTCGGCCGGGTCGCACTCGAGCATGTGCGCGGCGATCGGCTTGGCCTTGTCGAGGACCTTCTGGCAGGCGTTGTAGAGCGCGATGCCGCCGACCGCGAGCGAGCGCGAGCCGTAGGTGTCGAGCCCCTTGTAGGAGGTGCGGGTGTCGCCGTGCAGCACCTCGACGTCGTCGAACGGCACGCCGAGCTGGTCGGCCACGATCTGGCTCCAGGCCGTCTCGTGCCCCTGGCCGTGCGGTGACGTGCCGGTGACCACCTCGACCTTGCCGGTGGGCAGCATGCGTACGCTCGCCGTCTCCCAACCGCCGGCGCCGTAGCGCAGCGAGCCGAGCACCCGGGACGGTGCCAGGCCGCACATCTCGGTGTAGGTCGAGATGCCGATGCCGAGCTGCACGCTGTCGCCGGACTCGCGCCGGGCCTGCTGCTCCTTGCGCAGGTCGGCGTAGCCCAGCAGCTCCATCGCCCGGTCGGTCGCCTTGTCGTAGTCGCCGGAGTCGTACTGGAGGCCGCAGACCGTGGTGAACGGGAACTCCTCGGCCTTGATCCAGTTGCGCCGGCGTACCTCCATCGGGTCGAGCCCGAGCTCGACGGCCAGCTCGTCCATCAGCCGCTCGATCGCGTACGTGGCCTCCGGCCGCCCGGCACCGCGGTAGGCGTCGGTGATCGTGGTGTTGGTGAAGACGCCGGAGCATTCGAAGCGGTAGGCGGGGAACTTGTAGATCGCGTTGTACATGAACGCGCCGAGGATCGGCACGCCCGGCCCGACCAGGCCCATGTAGGCGCCCATGTTGGCCATCAGCTTGACCCGCAGGCCCGTGACCGTGCCGTCGCGGCGCGCGGCGAGCTCGAGGTCCTGGATCACGTCGCGGCCGTGGTGAGCCGAGACCAGGCTCTCCGAGCGGGACTCCGTGTATTTCACCGGGCGGCCCAGCCGCTTCGCCGCCACGAAGGCGATCAGCTCCTCCGGCGTCACCTGCAGCTTGCCGCCGAAGCCGCCTCCGACGTCGGGCGCGATCACGCGGACCTTGTGCTCCGGCGTGCCGGTGACCGCGGCGATCAGGAAGCGCAGGATGTGCGGGATCTGGGTGGCCGACCAGATCGAGTAGACGTCGCCCGTCGGGTCGACGACCACGCTGCGCGGCTCCATGAACGCCGGGATCAGCCGCTGCTGCACGTAACGCCGGCGGATGACCACCTCGGCGTCGTCGATCGCGGCACCGGCGTCGCCGCCGGTGCCGGCCTCGCCCGAGTCGAACACCCACGTGTAGCCCCGGTTGGTGCCCTTGTCGGCGTGCACCAGGTCGGCGCCGTCGGCCAGGGCGGCCTCCATGTCGAGCACGGCCGGCAGCGGCTCGTAGTCGACGTCGATCGCGGCGACGGCGTCGAGCGCGGCCGCGCGGGACCGGGCCGCGACCACGGCGACCGCCTCGCCCATGAACTTGACCTCGTCGACCGCGATCGGCGGCCGGTCGGGGTGCACCATGTCCTCGGTGACGGGCCAGGCACAGGGCAACGCGCCCTGCACGTCGGCCACGTCGCGGCCGGAGAAGGCGGCGACCACGCCCTTGGTCTCCAGCGCCGGTGACACGTCGATGCTGGTGATCCGGGCGTGCGCCATCGGGCTGCGCAGGATCGCCAGGTGCAGCATGCCGGGCAGGGTGACGTTCTCGGTCCACGTGGTGCGGCCGGTGATCAGGCGGGCGTCCTCCTTGCGGCGCCGCGCGCTGCCGACTTCAGTAGTCGTCATCGGTTCTCCTTCACGGCACCGGCTGCGGGATGGTCTCGTCCGGCACGTCCTCGCGCGGGAGGCCCGAGTCCGGCGTCTGTGCCTCACCGGCCCGCTGCGACGGCGGGGCGGGCTCGGCGCCGCCGCCGCTGCCGCGGATCTCCGCGCTCGCTTCGCGTACCGCGCGCACGATGTTCTGGTAGCCGGTGCACCGGCAGAGGTTGCCCTCCAACCCTTCGCGGATCTCCGCCTCGCTCGGGTCGGGGTTCTCCGCCAGCAGGTCGACGGCGGCCATGATCATGCCGGGCGTGCAGAAACCGCACTGCAGGCCGTGCGCCTGGTGGAACGCCCGCTGCACCGGGTGCAGCGTGCGGTCGGGGCCGGACAGGCCCTCGATCGTGGTGATCTCGCGGCCGTCGGCCTGGACGGCCAGCACCGAACAGCTCTTGACACCCTGCTGGCGCCCCTCGGGATCGCTCATCAGCACGGTGCACGCGCCGCAGTTGCTGGTGTCGCAACCAACCACGGTGCCGACCTTGCCGAGGTGCTCACGCAAATGATGGACGAGCAGGGTGCGGGGTTCGACCTCGTCCTCATATTCGACGCCGTCGACCTTCATCGATACCCGGGTCATCAAGCCTCCCGGCTTGCTCCACTGCGGCCGGTGGGGGCCGGCGCGCATGCTCAACTGCGGGGATGAGCGCGTCCGGCCCGGGCTGCGCTTCTCTTCCTTTCCACCGCGGTCAGCGGGCGGCCAAGGTCATTCGCGCGTAGCCCTCAGCCAATCCCTTCGCGACCGGCACCGCAAGAGGCGAGTGTTCTTATTTCGCAATGGTCCGGACGAGTTCGTCCAGCGCCTCGATCGTGTGACCGGCCACGAACTCGTCGAGGTGGGGAAGGGCGGCGGCCATCCCGCCGGCCAGGGGCGCGAAGCCGGCCTTGCCACGGTGCGGGTTGACCCAGATCAGCCGGTACGCGAGGCGGGCCAGGCGGTGCGTCTGCGCGGCCAGGGCGGCGGGGTCGCCGCGCTCCCAGCCGTCGCTGAACACGACCACGATCGCGCCGCGGGCCGTGCCGCGCTGGCCCCAGCGGTCGAGGAAAGCCTTGACCGCGTCCGCCAGCCGGGTGCCGCCGTGCCAGTCCGGGATGGCGACGGAGGCGGCGTGCAGTGCGGCGTCGGCGTCGCGATGGCGCAGGGCGCGGGTGATCCGGGTCAGTCGGGTGCCCAGCGTGAAGACCTCGGTGCGGGTCGGGCGGCGGCGAACGGCGGCGTGCGAAAAACGCAGCAGGGCGTCGGCGTACGGGCTCATCGAGCCGGATACGTCGACCAGCAGCACCAGCCGGCGCGGGCGGTCGGTGCGGCGGCGGCGGGCCAGCCGGGTCGGCTCGCCGGCGTGCCGCAGCGCCCCGCGCACCGTGCGGGTCGCGTCGACCTCGCCGCCTTTCGCCGACCGGCGCCGGCGGCTGCGGCGTGGAGCGGGTTCCGGGCCGAGCAGGGCGAGCAGGCGCCGCATCTCGTCGCGCTCCCGCGAGGTGAGCAGGGCGAAGTCGCGCCGGCGGAGGATCTCGACGGTGCTCGCCGACAGCCCGAGGACCTGCGGCTCCTCGTCGGTCTCGGTGCCTTCGGCGGGCGGGCCGGCGGTGTACGGCGCCGCGACGCTGGGCAGGGTCGCCGCGGGGTTGAGCGGGGTGCCCCGGCCGGGCCGCCGGCCACCGAAGTACGCGGCGAACGCGGCGTCGTAGATCGCCAGGTCGTCCAGTTCCCCGCAGAGAGTCTGCCGGCCGGCCCAATACAAGCTCTGCTCGCTGACGTCGCCGAGCGCGTCGACCGCACGGACCATCGTCTGCACCCGGTCGGGCCCGGCGTCGACCCCGGCGTGCCGCAGCGTCCGCGCGAACCCGACGAGCAGCGCCGTGAGGTCGAGCGGCCCACCGGTCATGGCCGCGCGGCGACCAGGTTGTCGATGCCGGTGGCCTGCACCCGCGCGACGTCCTCGCGGTGGCTGCCACGAGATCTCGCACGCCCTGGACGCGCTGTACCCGGACCTGGCCTCGCACGGCGAGCAGTGCGGGCTCGGGGCCCTGTTCTGCACCTA
>NZ_JBFAIU010000148.1:0-17538 GCF_040654855.1 Asanoa sp. NPDC050611 | reverse complement strand
ACGACGTCTACGCCGACGCGCGGCTGCCCCGCGACCACGCGCTGATGTGCCGGGCCTCGCTGGCTCGGTTGCCGCCCGACGCCGTGGTGCTGGCCTGGCCGTCGAGGCGACCGGCGAGCTGTCCTACGTGGTGACCCTGCCCGGCACCCACAAGCTCAAGACCACCTGCAACCTGATCGTGGGCGAGCACGCCTTACGGGTCGAGGCGTTCGTAATGCGCCAGCCGGACGAGCGGCGCGAGGAGCTGTGGGCCTGGCTGCTGCAGCGCAACGCCCGGATGTACGGCGTCGCGTTCTCCATCGACCAGGTCGGTGACGTGTACCTCACCGGTCGGATCGGGCTCGCCGGCGTCACCGAGGACGAGCTCGACCGGTTGCTCGGCGCCGTACTCACGTATGCCGATGACTCGTTCGACACGATGCTCGAAATCGGCTTCGGCACAGCGATCCGGCGCGAGTGGGAGTGGCGGGTCAAGCGCGGCGAGTCCACCGCCAACCTCCAGGCATTTACACATCTCTTCACGCCGTCGGAGCGTACTGAGCGGTAAGGACCGATGTGATGGGCGAGACAGGCATTCTCGCTTGTCCACCGATCTGGCGGAGAACTACCGTTCTTGGTGGCGCCACGCTCGAAGGGTTTCGGGGGAAACCGAGCGAATGCGTTGGGGGTGGTGGCCCGCCGTTGGGGGACGGCCGGCCACCTGAAAACCGGCGGAGAGCGGGCGACGCTTACGGGGGTGGGCGTCGTCTGCCCCGCCGGTTCGCTCTTTAAGGTCGAGGTGTGTCGCGTCCGCCGCAGATCTTCGCCGTCTCACCCGCCGAACGACCGCCGGGCACGCCGCCGGACCGGCGCAGCGCCCTGCTCGCCCACGCGATCTCGCTGACCGGCGTGCGCCGGGCGAAGGTCTGCTTCGTCACCACCGCGTTCGGCGACGACCCGGCCGGCATCGCCAGCCTGCACGCCGTGCTCGCCGACGCCGACGACGCCGAGGCCAGCCACCTGGCGCTGTTTCCCCAGCCCAACGTCCGCGACGTGCGGTCGTTCCTGCTCGGCCAGGACCTGATCTGGGTCAGCGGGGGCAGCGTCGTCAACCTGCTCGCGGTCTGGCGCGCGCACCGGCTCGACGAGATCATGCGCGAGTGCTGGGAGGCCGGCGTGGTGCTCGGCGGCGGCAGCGCGGGCAGCATCTGCTGGCACGTCGGCGGCATCACGGACTCGTTCTCCGACGACCTCGACCCGGTGACCGACGCGCTCGGCTTCCTGCCCTACAGCAACGGCGTGCACCACGACGCCACCAACCAGCCGCGCAAGGTCCTCTTCCAGCGGCTGGTCGACGACGGCACCCTGCCCTCGGGCTACGCCACCGACGACGGGACGGGACTGCACTACGTGGGTACGGACCTGGTCGAGGCGGTGACCGCCGTGCCGGGCGCCGACGCCTATCGGGTCGAGCCGGGCGTGCACCGGCCGCTGGGCGCGCGGCGGATCGCCGACCGGCTGTTCTAGTCGGTCTGCAGCTCCGGTTTCGCGCTCGCGGCGGCTCCTTCTTCCGACTCCTCCAGGCTGCCGTACCTGGCCAGCATCAGGCTCGCCGCTACCGCGAGCGCGAAGCCGACCGCGGCCACCGGGATGAAGCCGCGGCGGGTGCTGTCGCCGAGGGCGACCACCCCGACGATCGACGGCAGCACGGTCTCGCCGATCACCAGGCCGGCGGTCACGGTCGTCACCGACGCCCGCTGCAGGCCGATCGTGTAGAACACGAACGCCAGCCCGCCGGCCACCACCAGCGTGTAGATCTCCGGCCCGGTGAACCAGCGCACGAAGTCGACGTCGGAGATCGACCGCGCGGCCAGCGCCACGATCCCGAAGAACAGGCCCCCGACGAGGCCGAGGACGGCAGCGCGGGCCGGGTCCTTGAGCTTGATGGCAGCCAGACCGAGCAGAGCCAGCACGGGTACGGAGATCGTCAGGCCGATCCGGAACGGCCACGACGGCTGGTCGGCGTTCTCGTGGCCGGCCGAGACGCCGAGCAGCGCGAGACCGACGCAGACACCGGCGACCGCCAGCCATTGGATCGGGCCGAGCCGGAGCTTGAGGATCGGGATCGCGACCACCGCGGTCACCGCGAGGCTGGCGGCCAGGGCGGCCTGCACGAGGAAGATGGGCAGGCCGCGCAGCGCGATGAACTGTGCGACGAAGCCGGCGCCGTCGAGGGCGAGGCCGATCAGGTACGGCCACTGTGCGAACACCCGGATCAGCGACTTCGCGTCGACGGTGTCCGAGGCGGGCGCCCGGCGGGCAGCCACCGCCTGGAACACCGACGCCGAGCCGTAGCAGATCGCCGAAACGATCGCCAAGACCAGGCCCATGAGCTGAAGGTACGGGCGACCGGACGGCTGGTGGGCGATTTATTGGGTTTTATCCGTGCTGGGCTCGGGCGTCGCCTCCGACTCGGTCGAACTCGGCTCCGGGCTCGGCGTCTGGTCCTCCGGCAGGACGGTGGGCGTCGTGGTCGGCGGGTGCGGTGGCGGCGCGGCGCTGGTCTCGGGCGCCGCGGCGGAACTGCTCGGCGCCACGGCCGCGGTGCTCGCCATCGGCACCACGACCGGCGCGTTGTCGTAGACGTCGTACCGGACGGCCGGCGTCGGCACCTGCTCCTGCGGAGCGTTGCCCATCGCGCCCGAGCCACCCGTCGGACCGTTGGCGGACGCCGCGCCCCGCTGCCCGAGCACCCAGCCCGCCGCGATCGCCACCGGCAGGCCGAGCCCGAGGATCAGCGCGAGGACCTTCTTCGGCGTGAGCTGCACGTTTGTTACACCGCGCGGGGCGGGCGCGAGGTTACGGCCGGTGATCGTCTGTTCCTCGTCGGCCGCCGCGTCCCTGCCGTCACGGGCCCGCGACAAGGACGAGGACGGGCTCGACGGTGGGCGTGGTCGCCGACGGGGTCACGTCGGGGTCGAGCGGGCCGCTGGTGTCGGTCGTCGGGGTCTCCGGCTCGCCCTCCGGCTCGCTGCCCGCGGTGCCGCCGCCGTTGGTCTCGCCGGTGGTGTTCCCGGGCGTCGGCTCGGTGGTCGCCGACTCCGTCGTGCCCGGCGTGCTGCCCGGCGTCGTCGGGGCGGCCGTCTCCGTGCCCGGTGTCTCGGGCGCGCCCGGTGCGGACTCGACCGGGGTGCCCGGCTGGTTCGGTGTGGTCGACTCCTCCTGCGGTGCCGGCGGCTTGCGCACCGCGCCGAGGGTCACCACGATGCGGCCCTGCACCGCGGCGAGGGTCGCGTCGTACGCGACGTCGGCCGGCACTGTCGCGGGCGGCACCGCGAGCGGCCCGAACACCCGTGTGTCGCCGTCGTCCACCGTGACCACCGGCTGTGCGCCGGCCCTGGCCACGAGGACGACCGGTCGCTGACCGCCGGACCAGCCCTTGATGATCGTGCCCGGCTCGACCGGCGCGCCGCCCGCGTAGGTCAGCGTGTCCGCCGTGCCGAGCACACCATCGGCGCCGGGCTGGACCGTCCAGGTCGGAGCCGCGCCGGGCTTGCCCGGCTCGCCGGGCGTGGCCGGGTCGCCCACCTGGACGACCGCCGGCCCGGCGGCCGGGCCGGCCGGCTTGTCGGCCGCGGATTCCGGCACCACGACGGCCTTGCCGTCCGCGGCGACGATCACCGCGTCGCTCTTCGCGCTCTCCGGCCCGGTCCAACCGCCCTTGACCGGCACCACCGTGTAGCGCCACGAGCCGGCCGGCACACCCGCGTCCGTGCAGGTCTCCTTGGCGACGTTCTCCTCGCACGTGCCGTGCGGTTGCTGCGCGGCACCGCCCAGGTCGTACCGCTTGATGCGGTAGCTGTCGACCTTCCGCTCGCCGAACGTGTTGGGCGTCCAGGACACGGTGACCGCGTTGCCCTCCGCGCTGACCAGCGGCTTGTTGCCCGGCGAGAGCGTGGCGGTCTCCGCGGTCAGCACGACCTCGTCGCTCTGTACGCGCCAGGCGGCAAGGGCCGCCCCGGCACCGGCGACCAGGGTCACGGCCGCGATGCCGCCGAGGACGGCGGGAGACGTGGCGATCAGTCGTTTCACTTGTTCACCTTTGTGGCTGGGGCGGGCGTAGGTGGAGCGGGTGGATCAATCCGGGAGGCCGACCCCGGCGAGTGCGAGGGTGATCTCGAAGGACGCGCCCTGGCACGCCTGCGGTGCGTTGTAGGCCATCTCGACGGCGTCCTTGACCACGAACGTCTGTGTGCCGCCGTCGGCCTCGACGCGTTCGCTGATCGGCTTCTTGTTGGCCTTGAGCTTCACGTGCGCCGCCGCGCAGCCGCCGGCGTGCGCCTCGTCGACGACGATCCGTGGGTCCGATGCGAACGACTGCACCTCGATGGCGAACTCGTTGGGGTTCGTGACGCTGACCTCGATGTCCGCGGAGCCGCCCGGGAACAGGCTGCCGGTCGGCCGGGCCGTCGCCTGCAGCGCGGTCACCTCGGCGGCGGACACGGTGGCGGTGCCGGTGCCCGTCACGGACCAGGCCGCCCACGCCACGCTGGCGATGCCGGCCACGATGACCGCGACCAGCGTGATGACCGCGGTGCGCTGGGACATGTTGCGCATTGGAGGCTCCTACGTTTCCCTTCGGCTCGGCGAGCGGCGCGGCCGAACCAGCCACGCCACCCGCCGACGTCGATCAGGCCGCGTTCTGACCCGAGTAGAGGACGGTCACCCGGAAGTTGGCGCCTTGGCATCCGCGTACGTCCTCGTCCATCCGCACCGCGTCTTCGAGCGTGTAGGACTTCCGGCCCGGCTCGACCCGGACCGGCTGGTCCGGGAGCTCGACGCTGATCGCGTCACCGTCGCAGCGGTTCGCGTCGGTACGTGCGAAAGCCCTCGCTCTGTCGATAACGACGGGGAACGGGTTCGGGTTGTAGATCTCGACCCGCAGGTCCTTCTCGGCCCCCGGGTAGAGGCCGTTGACGTCCCGGGTCTCCACCTTGATCGGCTTGATCGAGGCGGCGGAAGCCTCGACGGTGGCCCGGCCCTCGAACTTCCACCAGGCCCAAGCGGCACTCGACGCCCCGAGCGTGACAGCGGCGGCTAGCGCGACGGTGACGGTCCGCTTGGTGACCTTGCGCATGGCGGAGAGTTCCTTTCCATTGGGCGAATTGACGGCGCCGGCCGGTGGAGGCGGTCCGGCGCCGAGAACTACTTTGCCGGAGGTCGGACTTTCCGCTCAACAAGCAACCGTCCCACCTTCTCTGTGCACAAATTGCGCAACTGAATCCTGACGGCTTAACTCGTTAGGGTGGCCCCATATGTCTGTTTCGTGGGGTTTCATCCATGTTTGCTGGTTGCGTCTCGCCCCTGAGCTGCGGAAATGTGTCGCTAGCACATCGCGGGGTGATCGCGCGTTTTGCGACACGAACCGCTCTGAGCTGCGGGTTCTTCTTGAGGCCGCGCGGGCCCTGGCGTCGGGTCGGGGCGGTCCCGTGCCATTCGATCGCCTATGTTGTGGCGCCCTGGATGACCATTCTGGAAATGATCAGAGTCGGTTTGTCGCGTGATTAACAACGAGCGTTTATCGCGTTTGGTTACGGTCACCTATTCGGGGTCATCCGGTCCGACCCACGGGACCACTTGTCGGCGAACAACCACAGTCCGTGTTCTCTATGCCGTAATTGACGCCGCTTCAGGCAGAGTTTCCTACGTCGCCGCAACCGGCCGGAAACACCCGGTTTGTCCGCGACTCCCCGCCCTGTTTACGCCGGCCCGGACGCCGGCACGCCCTAGGAGACCTCCCTTGCAGAAGCGTTCGAAGCGCGTCGTCGCCGCCACCCTCGCCGCCATGGGCGTCATAGCGATCGGTGGAGTGGCCTACGCCTTCTTCGAGTCCAGCACCGCGACCGCCAACGGGTCGTCGGCCGACATGGCCCCACTGACCGTCGGTACCGAAGCCAACGCTCCGTCGCTTGACTTCGCCGGCAACGAGACCAAGCTGTGGCCGAACGTCGGCGGCAACCACGTCGCGCAGGCCTTGGTGCACGTCACCAACACCAACGAGGTTTCGGTCAGGGTCACCGCCGCCGATATCACTGGCGCGGTGCAGTTCGCCGCCGGCACTCCCGCCGAGTGCGTCGGCAAGATCAAGGTCACGCCGACAATCGCTCTCGACGGCGGGGACCACGTGATCGGGGCTGGTGGCACCGACGTTCTGCGCCTCACCGGCGTCACCCTCGACGAGGATGCGCCGAACACCTGCCAGGCGGCGCAGTTCACGACGACCTGGACGGTCAAGGCCACCGCTCAGTGAAGGCCACGGTGGCGTAACGCGCTGCCAACGAGCGGCCCGGACGTCTTCGGGTTCATGACCGCAGGACTAATCGCACTGGCGCTCGGTGCCGGTTCGAGGTGGTGGGCCCGGAAGCGGAGCTCCTGAACCAACGGCCCCGCATCTCTTCGGAGGTGCGGGGCGCTCCGTTAGCCGACCGGCTTGATGTAGCGGTGGCAGGGGACCGGGATCGGGCCGTCGGCGCTGCTGGCCGGGTAGTCGAACACGCCGCCGTCGGACCAGCCGCTGCGTTCGTAGAAGCGGCGGGCGCGGGAGTTGCCCGGGGCTACCGCCAGCCAGGCCTCGCGGTAGCCCTCCGCCGCGACCAGGCGCTCGGCCTCCGCCAGCAGGACACCGGCTACGCCGGAGCCGCGGTGGGCCGCGGACACGTACACCTGCTCGACCTCGTCGTCGACGACCATGACGAAGCCGGCTACCGCACCGTCGACCTCGGCGATCGTAGTGTGCGGCAGGCTGTTGATGGTTCGGGACCGAAAGGACTCCGGGGTCCGGATGGCGACCAGGGCGTCCGGCACGTTGCCCAGGTGGCCGTCGGCCCAGCCGTGTTGCCAGATCTCGGCGACGGCCTCCGCGTCGGGCTCTGCCGCGGGGCGCAGGGTGACCTTGGGCATGGGCCGAGGCTACGGAAATGTCGGACCCCGGCGCTACGGTCAGCCCATGTCGGACCCCGGCGACGTGCCACCCGAGATCCTCGACCGGCTGAGCCGGATCTGCCTCGGCCTGCCCGAGGCCTACGAGGAGGATGCCTGGGTCGGGGTCCGCTGGCGCGTCCGCAAGGCGACGTTCGCCCACGTGCTCACCGTCGACCCGGAGCGGAGCCCGGCCCACGCCGAGGCGGTCGGCACCACCTCCCCGCTCGTGGTGATGACCTTCCGGGCGGCCGACGACGAGGTCGGCGCGTTCGCCAACGGCGGCCCGACCTACTTCCGCACCGACTGGGGGCGCAACGTGGTCGGCCTCCGCTTCACCACGCGCACCGACTGGGGTGAGGTGCGGGAGCTGCTGACGGAGAGCTACCGCATCCAGGCGCCGAAGAAGCTCGCGGCGCTATTACCCGACCTGGCCGGATAGGCCCGATTCCCTGCGCACCCTGACGACCGCCCGCGATGATCGGGGCATGGCAAACGCGTGGATTCCGGTCATCGGCGGCCCACAGGACGGCACCCAGATCGAGGTGCCGATCGTCGACGGCCTACCGCCGAGCCCCCTGACCCACGAATGGCGCTGGACAGGCCCCGACGGCGACCAGAAGGTCACGGAAACCTACGTAGCCGACGACGCCCCCGGCAGCGACCCACCCTGGCGCTACGTCCCGGAGCGCTGACCCACCACCACTCGCCGGAACCGGCCACCCACGGCCCGCGCACCCACGCGGGCCCGCCACCGTGCCCGCCCTGCCAGCCCACGGGCCAACCCAACGAGCCCCCCGCCCCGGCGCGACCCGCCCTCGCAGTCACGTGCCGAGCGCTCACGGAGCGCACGCCGACGCGGTCACCGACCGCGCGCAAACTCGGCATCACCCGGGTTCCGCGGCGGGATCTTGATGGCCGCGCCAACCCGCCATGCCTGACCAGCAGGCTAGGAGACGCGGCAGCATCGCGCGGGAGGCCGGCCGCCACCGGCCGCGTTCACGGCGTCCGATCGGCGCGGGTGGGTCCGTAGCCGGCAGCGGAAATCCGGCCGGGCCGACGAAGCGACCGATCGGCGCAGGTCCCGTAGTCGGCACCGCGAAGCCCGCCGCGCCGACCAAGGGACCGATCCGCGCAGGTCCGTAGCCGGCACCGCGAAGCCGACCACGCCGACCAAGCGACCGATCCGCCCAGGTCCGTAGCCGGCACCGCGAAGCCGACTACGCCGACCAAGGGACCGATCCGCGCAGGTCCGCAGCCGGCACCGCGAAGCCGACCACGCCGACCAAGGGACCGATCCGCCCAGGTCCGCGGCCGACACCGCGAAACCAGCCCCGCCGACCAAGGGACCGACGACAGCCCGACACGACCAGACGGAACCGGACACGGACGCCGCCTCCGGACCGCCAAGCGCTGCCCGCGGACGCCGGCCCGGTACCGAGCGACGCCCGGTGCCGCCGCGCGGCGTCCGGTTGGGCGACACGCAAGTACGCTTAGAGGCATGCCGACGAGCGCGCCCATCTTCTACGACAATGTCATCGGTGGCATTGGCATATTGATCATGGTTCTGTCGCTGGTGCTGATCGGTATCGCGTTCGTGCACTGCCTCACCCAACGCACCGACGCGTTCCCCGCGATCGGCTCCCTGCCCAAGGGTGGCTGGCTGGCCATCCTGGGCATCTGCCTCCTGTTGTCCCTGCTGCCCTCGTTCGGCCCGTTGAGCCTCTTCCGGCTGGTCGGCATCGGTGCGGCGCTCGTCTACCTGCTCGACGTGCGGGTCGGCCTGAAGGACCTGACTGACGGCAAAGGCTTCTGGTGAGGGACTTCCGCTGGCCACCGCCGCCCGACGGTGGTCCGCGGACCTACGGACCCGGCCCGAGTGCGCCACGCAGCGGGCGGCCCACGCTGCCCGAGCCGGAAACCGAACTGATCGCCACACCCCACGGCGTACGCCTGGAACGCCTGGTCACCGGCACCGGCACCCCGACGACTGTGTTCGCTCACGGGCTGGCCAGCGGCATCGCGGTCACGCGGCCGTTGGGCAGCGCGGTCGACGGGCGCAAGGTCTACTTCCAGTTCCGCGGCCACGGCCGCTCCGACGCGCCGCCCGGGCCCTGGTCGTACGCCGACCTCGCCCGTGACCTGCGCGCCATCGCCGACCTCTCCGGCGCGACCCGCGCGCTCGGGGTCAGCCTCGGCGCCGGCGCGCTCACCCGGCTGGTCGCCGATAGCCCCGACCGGTTCGACCGGCTGGTCTTCTTCCTGCCCGCGGTGCTCGACCTGCCGAGGCCGGCCGCCGTCAAGTCGCGCCTGAAGGCCCTGGCCGGCGCCGTCGAGGCCGGTGACGTCGCCTCGGTCGCCGACGCGATCTCCGTCGAGATCCCGCCGAACCTGCGCGGCACCCCGGCCGTCTGGTCCTACCTGCGGCAGCGGATCGACCAGCTCATGCGCGACGGCCTCGCCGCCGACCTGGGCTCGCTGGCCGAACAGGTCGCCATCGCCGACCCGACCAAGCTCAGCGCCGTCACCGCCCGGACGCTTGTGATCGCCGCCGCCGGTGACGAACTGCACCCGGTGGAGGTCGCGGAACGCCTCGCGGGCGCACTGCCCAACGCGACGCTGCACGTGTACGACCGGCCCGGCGTGGTCTGGACCGAGCGCGCGGACCTGCGTACCCGGATCTCCGACTTCCTCAACGCCCCGGAGTAGTCTGCCCGTTCATGGGCGTTTCCGAGCATGGCCGCACACACCGTCTCGACCTGATCGACCCGACGCTGCGCGAGTGGGAGTGCACGGTCCTGCACTCGTCGCCCGAGGACGGCATCGTCCTGGACCGCTCGGCCTTCTACCCGGGCGGCGGCGGGCAGCCGCCGGACCACGGCACCCTGCTCTGGCAGGGCACGCAGACCCGGATCGTCGGCACGCGCAAGGGTGACGACCTCTACCTGCTGCCCGCCGAGGGCGACCCGCTGCCGCCGGTCGGCACCGCGGTCACCGGCGCTGTCGAGGACGCCCGGCGCACGATGCTCATGCGCACCCACTCCGGCCTGCACGTGCTCTGCGGCGTGGTGTTCCGCGACTTCGGCGCCCTGGTCACCGGCGGCAACATGGAGCCCGGCGAGGCCCGGATGGACTTCAACCTCCCCGAGGTGCCGCCGGACTTCAAGGCCAAGCTCGAGGAGCTGGTCAACACCGAGGTGACCGCGGACCGGGCGGTCGCGGTGAAGGTGCTCCCCCGGACCGAGGCGCTGGCGCTGCCCGACATCATCCGCACGCAGTCGAACCTGATCCCCGCCGACGAGCAGGAGATCCGGATCGTCGACATCGTGGGCCTCGACGTGCAGGCCGACGGCGGCACCCACGTCGCGTCGACCCGCGCGATCGGCCGGGTGCAGGTGGTCAAGGTCGAGAGCAAGGGCAAGGCGAATCGGCGGGTACGGGTCCGGATCGCCGACTGATCCCGCGTACGCGAAAGGGGACCGACCATGCCCGGTCGGTCCCCTTTTCGGCGTCTTACTGCTTGGTGATGTTCTTCTTCGGCGTGGCCGGGGCGGTCGCCTTCTTGGCCGCGGTGGACTGCTTCGGCTCGGCGTTGTTGAGGTTGCCGTGGCCGTTGCTCTCCACCTTCGGCGTGATCGGCTTGCCGGTCTCCACCATGTCGGCCTGCACGGTGTCGGCGGCCTCGACGATGCCGGTGCCCACGACCTTCTCGCCGCGCGCGACGAGCTCGCCGTAGAACTTGATCGCCCGGTCCTGCAGGTCCTGCGCGGTGACGATGAACTGGCCGGCGTTGCGCATGGCCAGGTCACGCAGGCGGTCGACGTCGAGGTCCTCGCGGCGCATCTTGATCACACGCTGGTTGGCCTGCCGGTAGGCCGCGGTGGCCCGCTCGCGCAGCCCGGTGGTCGTGGTGATCACCTGATCACGCAACTCCGCACTGTTGTTGGCGGCCTTGTCGCCCAGGTCGTTGGCCATCGCGGGCAGCTTGAGCAGCTGACGGTAGGCCATCTCCCCGGCGCCGGCGGCCGCGTACAACGGGGCCGGAATGCGGGTCGTCTTCGGCTGGGACATCAGTTCTCCTCCTCGGCGGCCCTTGGTGCCGCCTTCTTCACGGCCTTCTTGGCCGTTTTCTTGACCACCGGCTTGGCGGTCTTCGCCGCCGGTGTTGGGGTGGCTTCTGTGTCGCCGGGCCAGCCGGTCGGGGCCTCTTCGGTGGTGGGCCCCCCGGCGGCTCGACCGGCCGCGGCCGCGGCGGCGTCGGCGGCGCGCGCGGCCTGGGCGGCCGCCTCGCTCGCGGCCTCGGCCTGCTTGGCCGACTCCGCCTCCGCCTCGGCGTGCCGCGTGTTCTCGCGGCGGAACGTCTCGTAGATCTGGCTGAGCGACTGCTTCTGGGCGATCGTCAGCTCGGAGTCGGCGGCGATGGCGGTCAGGACGCCGTAGCCTTCCTTCTCCTCCAGCAGGCCGGCGCGCAGGTACATCACCGGGGTGGAGACCCGCAAGGCGCTGGCGAGCTGCTGGAGCACCTCGGCGCTGGGCTTGCGCAACCCGCGCTCGACCTGGCTCAGGTAGGGGTTGCTGACGCCCGCCTGCTCGGCGAGCTGGCGGAGGGAGATCTGCGCGTTGCGCCGCAGATCGCGGATGAAGCCCCCCACGTCGCGGGGCAGGTCTTTCGAGGGCATGCCAACGACGCTAGCTCCGCTTGCTAGCTCCTGCAAGCGAAACGCTAACCTCAGTTAGCAATGTGACGGCGCTCACCAGAGGCTGCGCAGCTCCCCGACCGGCTCGCCACCACCGAGAACCGGCACGTCAGCGGCCCGTTCCAGGGCCTCGCCGGTCACGCCTATCCGGCGCAGCGCCGAGACCAGCACCGGCCGGTTGCCGCGGTGCGCACCGTCGTCCATCTTGATCGCGACCGCGCCGGCGCCGGGCACGGCGACCGCCATGACGCCTTCGGCGCCGGCTTTCACGAGCATTCCGGGTACGGCGGACATGAGCTGGTGCTCCACCGTCCCGCGCCCGGAGACGAGCTCGGGGTTGGCTCGCATGGCGTCGGCGACGGCCCGCAGGTGGGCGCGCGGCTCGTCCGCGACCGCCCGCACGTCGGCGCGCGGCTCATCGGCGACCGGCCGCAGGTCGGCGCGCGGCTCATCGGCGACCGGCCGCTGGCCGGCGCTCGGCTCTTCCGCGACCGGCCGCACGTCGGCACGCGGCTCATCCGCGAGCCCCCGCCGGTCGGTGCGCCCGGGGACCGTCGGCTCCTCGACCAGCCGGCTGAACGACCGGGCCAGGCCCGTCAGGGACAGCCCGAGCAGCGGTGCGCCGCAGCCGTCGACCGCGGTCGCCACGATCTCCTCGCCGGCGACGTCGGCCACCGCGGCGGCGATCGCCTGCTGCAGCGGGTGCTCGGGCGACAGGTAGCCCTCGGTCGGCCAGCCCGCCGCCACGCAGGTCAGCAGCATGCCGGTGTGCTTGCCGGAGCAGTTCATCTGGATCCGGGCGGGCCCACCGCCGGCCCGGATCACGGCGGCGGCCGACTCCGGGTCGAGCGGCATGTCGGGCGGGCAGCGCAGCGCCGACTCGTCGAGCCCCGCCGACCGCAGCATCGCGGCGACGCGGTTGACGTGGATGTCCTGGCCCCAGTGGCTGGCGCAAACCAGGGCGAGGTCGGCCGGGTCGGTCAGCCGGAGGCCCGCGCGCAGCATGCCGACCGCCTGCATCGGCTTGTTGGACGACCGCGGGAACATCGGCGACTCGACGTCACCGGCGGCGGCGACGAGGGTGCCGGCCGCGTCGAGCACCACCGCGGAACCGTGGTGGTAACCCTCGGGAAAGCCGGAGCGGATCACCTCGGCGAGGCGTACGCCGCCTTCGTAGAACTTGCCCATGGTTGCGACCGTACCTAACGCTTCTCGAGCCCCAGCAGCTCACGCGCGTCGAGCGGGGTCATCGGCGGGCGCTGGGCGAGCTGCGCGAAGCCGACCGCGCGGGCCACGAGCTGCATGTTGGACTCGACGGGGCGGCCCTTGGCGTACGTCACCGTGTCCTCCATGCCGACCCGCAGGTGACCGCCGGCCGACAGCGAGGCGAGCAGCACCGGGATCGCCGTGCGGCCGATGCCCGTAGCCGAGAACGTCGTGCCCGCGGGCAGGTTGCGCAGCTCGTTGACGCACGACACGAGGGCCGCGGTCGTGCCCGGCATGCCGCCCGGCACGCCCATCACGAAGTCGACGTGCACGTGCCCGCCGGCCGGCAGACCGTGCTTGTTGAGCAGGCGCTCCAGGGCGGCGAGGTGGCCGAGGTCGAAGATCTCGTACTCGGGGACGATGCCCCGCTCCTGCATCCGGGTGTGCAGGTCGACGATGAACTCCCAGCGGTTGAGGAACACGTCGTCGCCGAAGTTGACCGTGCCCATCGTGCACGAGGCCATGTCGGGCGCGGCGTCGAGCACGCGCAGCCGGTCGGCCTCGGGATCGGTGACCGCGCCGCCGCTGGAGAGCTGCACGACGAGGTCGGTCGACTCGCGCAGGGCGGCGACGGTGTCGCGCAGGCGGCCGAGGTCGAGCGTCGGCTTCGCCTGGTCGTCCCGGATGTGCACGTGGATCACCGAGGCGCCCAGCGCGGCGCACTCCTTGGCGGTCACCACCAGCTCGTCGAGCGTGACGGGCAGGGCGGGCACGTCGGACTTGGCCGACTCGGCACCGGTCGGCGCCACCGTGATCAACGTCGCTGTTGTCATGGGGCGATAGTAAGACCGGCCCTTACTCGTGGTCGATCGCGGCCGTCGACTCGCCGACGCGCAGGGTCGCGTCGTCGGCGACGTTGCGCTTGAGGACGGCCAGGGCGACCGCGCCGAGCTCGTGGTGGCGGACGGCGGTGCCGACGAACCCGACGGTGCGGCCGTCGACGGTCACCTCGGTGCCACGGGCCGGTGGCTGGTCGGTGGTGACGCCGTCGAGGTGGAGCAGCACCAGCCGGCGGGGCGGCTTGCCGAGGTGGTGCACCCGCGCGACCGTCTCCTGGCCGCGGTAGCAGCCCTTGTCGAGGTGCACGGCCGGGCCGACCAGGTTGACCTCGGCCGGAATCGTGCGGTGGTCGGTCTCCCAACCCAGCCGCGGGACGCGGGCGGCGACGCGGGTCGCCTCGTAGGCCCACAGCCCGGCGGGGGCGATGCCGGCGTCGAGCGCCCGCTTCGTCGTCGCCGCGAACTGGTCCCGCGGCACCAGGAAGTCGACGCCCAGCGCGGTGCGCCGCGCCCAGCCGCCGGTGGCCAGCGGTCGCACGTCGTAGAGGGTGGTCGGCCGCGGCGGGGCGTCGCCCTTGGTGAACTTGGCGCCCGGCACGGCGACGGCGTCCGGGGCGCGCAGGTCGGCCAGGCTGGGGTCGAGCGTGGCGGCGGCCTCGACGGCGCGGGGGCCGACCAGGGAGAACAGCGCGTACTCGGTGCTGGCGTCGCGCGGGTCGACCTTGGTGAAGAACCGCATCATCTCGAGGTATTTCAGGAGACCCGCGGTCGCGCCCGGCTCGGTGTCGAGCCAGGTGGTGTCGCCGTCCTCGGCGACCATGGCGTGCTGCTCGACGTGGCCGTGCGGCGAGAGCACGAGCAGCTCGCTGCCCTGCCCCGCGCGCAACTGGTCGAGGTGCTGCGTGGTCAGCGTGTGCAGCCAGGAGGCGCGCTCCTCGCCCGGCACCGCGATCACGCCGCGGTTGGAGCGGTCGACCAGGCCGACGTCGCCCTCCAGCAATCGCTGCTCGCGGGTCGGGTCGCCGTAGTGCGCGGCGACGCCATGGTCCGGACTCTCCTCGTCGATCGCCTCGACGGCGACGGCACCGGGTGCGTCGATCATCCCTGCTCCTGCCCCTCACATCCGCCGCAGTCGCCGAACAGCGCCACGTGCCCGACGTCGACCTTGAATCCGCGCTCCGCGGCCAGCTTGTCCACCAGCGGTTGGAGCACCGAGGGGTCGATCTCGGTCACCTCGCCGCAGGACCGGCACACCAGATGGACGTGCTGGTGGCCACCGGCGGCGTGGTACGTCGGTGACCCGTGCGAGAGGTGCGTATGGGTAACCAGCCCGAGGTCCTCGAGCAGTTCCAGGGTGCGGTAGATGGTGGTGATGTTCACACCGGCGGCGGTCTCGCGGACCGCGTTGTGCACCTGCTCGGGCGTCGCGTGGCCGAGGTCGTAGACGGCCTCGAGGACGAGCTGCCGCTGGGCGGTCAGCCGCAGGCCACGCGACCGGAGAACTTCGGCGAGCGAGGAATCCGACACCATCGAATGATAGTTCGGCGGTCAGGTGGTCTTGTCCCAGCGGCCGGCGAACTCACCGACGTAGGGCGGCGGGCCCGGCAACGCCTCGGCGCCCGGCTGGAGCAGGCCCGCCAGCACCAGCGCGAGGTAGCGGTGCCGGAGCTGGCCGCGCCGCTCGTCGTCGCCGAACCGGATCGCCGCGATCATCTCGAAGATCTGGCCGAGGTCGGCCACCACCAGGTCGGGCCGGACGGCCTGGGCCTCGTGCAGCCGCTCGACGAGGTGCTGGTTGAGCTCGCCCGCCCGGATCGCGTTGGTGCGGTGCTCCTCGGTGGGCTGGAACATCCCGGCCAGCTTCTGGGTCAGCGAGTGGGTGTCGGCGTCGACGATCCGCCGCATGAACGTCGCGAACGTCTCCGCCGGGTCGCCGCCGGCGTCGAGGGCGGCGTTGGCCTCCTCCGCGATGCCGACGTAGATGAGCAGGCCGTCGAGGCAGAGCTTGGCGAGCAGCTCCTCCTTGCTCGGATAGCGCCGGTAGAGCGCGCTGATCCCGACGCCGGCCTTCTGCGCGACGGCGGCGATCGGTGCGGACGGGTCCGCCACGAAGACGTCGCGCGCGGCGTCGAGGATCACCGCGTCGTTGCGGGCGGCCTGGGCCCGGCGGCCACTGAGCGGGACGGTCGTCATGGTCACCACCCTAGCACTCAGCGGAACGGATAGTTCTGTTCTGGAAATCCTGGCCGCAACTCTGGAACGGATCGTTCCGCTCTGCTATGTTGATTGCGGAACAGTTCATTCCGATCCGCTTCGGAGGTTGCCGTGAGCACCGACGTCCTCGAACCAGTTGTCGCCACCCGGCCCGAGCGGCCGCACACTCCCGAAGCGGACCTGCCGCGTCCGCGCCGCTGGCTCGGCCTCTTCGCGATCCTGGCCGCCACGATCATGAACCTGCTGGACACGACGGTCGTCAACGTCGGCGCGCCGGCGATCCAGGCGTCGCTGGGCGGCAGCTACACGAGCCTGCAGTGGATCGCGGCGTCGTACACCCTGGCCCTCGCGGTCGGCCTGCTCACCGGTGGGCGGCTGGGCGACATGTTCGGGCGCCGCCGGGTCCTGCTGGTCGGCGTGGTCGGCTTCGTGGCCGCCTCGCTGGCCTGCGCGGTCGCGTGGTCGCCCGAGAGCCTGATCGTCGCGCGGGTCGTGCAGGGCCTGTTCGCGGCCGTCATGATCCCGCAGGGCTTCGGCCTGCTCCGGGACCTGTTCCCGCCGCACGAGATCGGCAAGGCGTTCGGCGCGTTCGGCCCGATCATCGGCTTCTCGACGATCCTCGGCCCGGTCGTGGCCGGCGCCCTGATCGACGCGGACCTGTTCGGCACGAGCTGGCGGATGGTGTTCGCCATCAACCTGCCGCTGGGCATCTTCGCGCTGCTGGCCGGCCGCGCCGCGCTGCCGAAGGCGACCAGGCCGCGCAACCGCACCCGCCTGGACGTGACCGGCGCCGTGACCGCCGCCGTCGGCATGGTGCTGCTGGTCTACCCGCTGGTGCAGGGTCGTGAGCAGGGCTGGCCGCTGTGGATGTTCGCGATGGCCGCCGCGGCCGTGCCGGTGTTCGCCGCGTTCGCGATCCGGCAGCACCGCCGGGCCGGCTCGGGCCGCGACCCGCTGGTGGAGCTGACGGTCTTCAAGCGCCGCTCGTACACCTCGGGCGTCCTGTTCGTGATCGTGTTCTTCGGTGCGATCGCCGGTTTCTCGCTCGCGGTCGGGATGTTCCTGCAGCTGGTGCTCGGCTACAGCCCGATGAAGGCCAGCCTGACGATGTCGGCGTGGGCGGTGGGCGCGTTCATCGGCTCGGGCTTCGGCAGCACGATGCGCAACCGCCTGGGCCGCCGCATTCTCCACATCGGACTGGGCCTGATGCTGGTCGGCATCGCCGCCCTCTACCCGGTCTTCCAGATCGCGGGCGTCGGCGCTCTCGAACTGCTCGGACCGCTGCTGGTGTACGGCGTCGGCATGGGCATGATCTTCGTGCCGCTCTTCGACATCATCATGGGCGACGTCCGTGACCACGAGGTCGGCTCGGCCTCGGGCATGCTGGAGTCGCTGCAGCAACTGGGCGCGGCCCTCGGCGTGGCGGTCCTCGGCACGATCTTCTTCGGCCACCTGGACGTCGGCGTCGAGCGGGTCACGCTGATCACGTTCGCCCTGACCGCGGTGACGTTCGCGCTGGGCTTCCTGCTCCCCCGCAAGGCCCGCGCCTAGCCGCGCGACGCGCCGCGCCCTCTCCACTTCGGGGAGGGCGCGGCGTCTTTGCGTTGGCTCCTTGCTCTGCTTAC
>NZ_JBFAIU010000147.1:0-17552 GCF_040654855.1 Asanoa sp. NPDC050611 | reverse complement strand
GGTCGACCGCTACCGGGTAGACCGTGAGCGCGCCGTCGGCCGCGATGTGCAGGCGCAGGAAGCTCTTGATGCCAGCTCGGCGCGCCCGCCGCCGGGCCGTAGGTCTCGTCATAGCCGGCGGCGGCCAGTTGCCGGGTCAGGCCCGGGAACACCCGGTCCGGCCGCCCGCCGCTCACCGGGCCGATGCCGGGCGCGCTCGCCGGGTCGATCGCGGTCTTCACCCAGTAGGCCCGCAGCTGCCCGCTCCCCTTCGGCGCGTAGACCGCGAGCCCGTTGGGCACCGGCCGCTCGGACCCGTCCGACGGCGCGTTCTCCACCCGCACCGCCGGCGCGCCCGGCTCGCGGGCCACCAGCGTCGAGGAGCCGCCGCCGTCGAGGTTGAGCGCGTCGTGCGCGCCGAGGGAGGCCATCAGCCGGCCCAGCTCCGTCAGCGTCACGCCGCGGCTGTCCGCCTGCCGCCCGTCCACGGTCGCCATGATCATTTTCTTGCCGTCCGCGGAGAAGCCGACCGCGGTCCGCGGCTCCGGCGTCACGTCGCCGATGTCCTGCGGCACGCCGTCCTTGACCAGCACCCGGTTGCCGCCGATCGCGGCCGCCACCGCCCGGTCGTCGGAGGGGCGGGCCTGGTAGGTCACCTCGACCGGGTCGCCCGGCCGCAGCCCGGCCAGCGCGTCCGCGCCCGCGTCCCGGCCCAGGAGGACCGTCGTGCCGGCCGGGATCGGGCCCTTGCCCGCGGCCGGCGCCACGCCGGCGACCGTGCCGCCCGTCACCGCCACCTCGGTCACCTTGGTCGCTCCGGCCACCGCGCGGGCCCGGTCGTAGTCACCCCAGAGGGCCGTGAACACGCCGACGCCGCCGGCCTGCACGATGTTGTTGAACTGGGTCAGCGTCACCGGGCCGCCGGGCAGCGCCGCGGTGCCCGCGAAGTAGAACTGCACCACGCGGCCGATCCCGTCCGGCCCGATCGCGACGCCGTCCGGGTGGCCGGCCACCGGCGACTGCACGAGGTCGCCGTCGCGTACGCCGATGCCTTGCGCCGCACCGGACTGGTTGATGTCGAAGAAGTCCCCGTTGACCGCGGCGACGGCGCCGGCCTGGTCGACGACGCCACGCAAGGGCGCGGTCCGGGCGACGGCGCCGGTGTTCACGTAGCCCACGGACAGGCCCGAGCCGCCGAGGTCGGCGGTGAGCGCGTCGGCCCGGATCCAGCCGTTGGCGTCCAGCCGGTCGAACGAGGTCAACTCCAGTCCGGGCGCGACCGGCCGGGTGCGCCGGTCGGTCTCGATCGACGCGTCGGCGACGGCCGGCGCGACCACGGTGGACAGCACCGGATGGGCCGGTGGGGCCGGCGCCGCGGCGGCCGGGGCGGCACCGACCAGCACGGCCAGCAGAGGCAGCAGCAGAGGCGCGACGCGCCGGGGGTATCGACGGGAACCCATGCCGGCGAGCCAACCGGAACTTGGAGGAATTTTCAAGAGATGATTGCGTACGTGAAAGAAAACTTCAGGTGCCCGCGCGTGCAGGTACGACGTGGGGCTGACCGCCGACCGGTAACGTGCGATGGCGTGACCATCCGCGAGTTCGTGGCTGGGCCCGCCGCCGGCAGTGACCTGCTGGCGCTGGGCGAGCCGACGCACGGTGAGCCGGGGTTCGCGTTCGCGCGCAACGAGATCTTCCAGGCCCTGGTCGAGCTGGGGTTCCGCTCGATCGCGCTGGAGTCCGACCGGATCGCGGGGCTGGTCGCGGGCTCGTATGTCCAAGGTTCCGCCGAGACGCTCGACACCGTGCTGGCCGACGGGTTCAGCCACGGCTTCGGGCCGCTGCCGGGCAACCCGGAACTGCTCGACTGGATGCGGTTCTACAACGCCTCGCGGCCGGCCGCGGACCGGGTCACCCTGCACGGCTTCGACGCGCCGCTGGAGATGACGGGAGCACCGAGCCCGCGGCGCTACCTGGCGCACGTGCTGGCCTACCTCGGCGATCATGTCGATCCACCGGCGGACATCGGCGACCTGGTCGGCGCGGACGAGCGGTGGACCGACGCCGAGGCGATCCTGGACCACACGCGCTCGGTCGGGCGCACACCGGAGGCGACCCGGCTGCGGGCGATCGCGGCGGACCTGCGGACGGCGCTCTACGCGCACGCCCCGCAGCTGGTCGCCGGGTCGTCGCTGGCCGAGTGGCGGCGGGCGGACCTGCACGCGGACGTGGCGGCGCGGGTGCTGGGCTACCACGCGGAGGCGGCGGCACCGGCACCGCAGGCGGTGCGCACGTCGCGGCTGCTCGGTGTGCGGGACGCATGGATGGCGCACAACCTGCTGGACATCCGGGCACAGGAGCAACACCGCGGGCCGACGTTCGTGTTCGGCAACAACCGGCACGTCCAACGCCCGCCGAGCACCTGGAACCTGGCCGGAATGGCCCTGAAATGGTCCGGCGCGGGCTCGATCGTCTCAGCCTTGCTCGGCGACCGCTACAGGGTGATCGTCGGCAGCCTGGGCGCGAGCACACCGCTGTCCTTGTCGACACCGCCGCCGGGCACGTTCGAGGCGGCCTTGAGCGCGGCGGCGGACGGGGCGACGCTGTTCGACCGACCGGCCCTGGACGGTGTGCTCTCGGGCTCGTTCACGACACGGACCGACCCAACCCCGGAACAGGGCTACTTCCCCCTGGACGAGGCGATGACCACGACCACCGACGGCATCCTCCACATCCCTGGCTGACGGCTTTCGCGACCGCTGACAGAAGGTGTCAGGGGTGGCGGCTCATGATCGTTTTGTGAATGACTTCGACTTCTTGATCGGCTCGTGGAACGTGGTCAACCGCCGGCTTGCGACCCTGTTCGCCGGCAGTGACGACTGGCAGACGTTTCCCGGCACCTCGACCTGCCAGCAGATCTTCGACGGCGGCGGCAACATCGACGAGATCGTCTTCCCCACGCTCGGCTCCCGCGGCTTCACGCTGCGCCTCTTCGACGTCGAGCGTGCCGAATGGTCCCTCCACTGGGCCAGCAGCCGCACCGGCGTCCTCTTCCCGCCCGTCGTCGGCACCTTCACCGACGGGCGCGGTGACTTCTTCGGGGACGACACCCACGACGGCAAGCCGGTCAGGGCGCACTTCATCTGGTCCGGCATCACCGCCACCTCGGCGCGGTGGGAGCAGGAGTTCTCCGCGGACGGCGGCAGCACCTGGGAGTCCAACTGGGTCATGGAGTTCACCCGCATCGAGGCGGCACGACCGTGACGCCGACCGACGAGACGCTCGCCGCCGTCGGCAACGTCGTCGACGCCGACTACCGCCACGTGGCCAAGCACATCTCGCCCGGCCGCCCGCTCGTCCTGCCGGCCACCTACCTGAAGTGGTACCTCCTGCGGCGCCCGGATCAGGTCATCGATCCCGCGGTCGTCGAGGAGGCGCGCGGCTTCCTCACCGCGCAGGTCGCGGCGGGCGGGCTGGCGATCGCCGGTGACCTGGGCTTCGTCATCCACCACCTCTCGGGCGAACACGTCCACCTCCTGCTGGTGTGCACCTGGCGCGGCAACAACGAGATGTGGGAAACGGTTTACGCCAAGGACGGCGGCGGGTTCGAACCGACCGACCAGACGGCACACCGCGGCGTCATGTGCGTGTGGGAGTTCGGCGCGGTCGCACACGAGCACCAGGCGTGGACCCGCTACCTGCGCTCCGACCGCGACGTCACGGCCAAGCGGGCGTACGCCGAATCCTGTTTCACCGGACCGATCTGACACCAGTGACGCGGACGCGGCCGCGGGCGCTGAAGATCTTGTGACTGAACAGGTCAGGACCGTCGAACTGCGTTACACCGTGACCTCCGACGATCTGGTGGATGCCATCGCGACCCAGCGGCGTGGGGTTCGGCGGGGCTGGCGGGTCGGGTTGTTCCTGATTCCGGTGCTGATCGGGCTCGCCATCGGCCTCGTGCGGTCGAAGGTGTGGGAGACGCCGGCCGAGGGCCTCGTGATCATCGCGGTCGCCTGCCTCGTGATCGCGGTGTTCGGCGTCGGGTTCGGCCTGCTGGTGTTCCGGCTCGTCGTGCGGCCGTTCTACCGCTGGCAGGCCCGTCTCATCCTGCGCGGCAACCCCGCCTTCGCCCAGCCTGTCCGGACCACGGTCACCGACACCGGCATCCACGCGGACAACGGGACCGGCGAGTCGAAGTCGGCCTGGTCCCAATATCCGCTGTACGCCGAGACGGACCGCTCCTTCGTCCTGCTCGCGTCCAAGAGCCTGGGCGCGATGGCGCTGGTGCTGCCGAAACGCGCCCTGGCCGGCGAGGACGCGGCCCACCTGCGGGCGCTGCTCGACACGCACAGCAACCGACGAGCCTGACGTCAGCGCGTGTCAGCGGCGTGTCAGAGCGGTGGCGGGCCGGCCGGCGAAGGTACCCACATGCCAACCTTCGCCAGCCCGCAGCCCGTCACCGCCACCGTCGAGGTCGCCGGCGCCCACGTCCGCGTCACCGCCTCCGAGCGCACCGATACCAGCGTCACCGTCGCTCCGATCGACCAGACCAGCCGCAAGGACGTCAAGGTCGCCGAGAAGACCAAGGTCGAGTACGCCGACGGCCGGCTCTCGGTCAAGACCACCGCCTCCGGGGACAAGGACGGCTCGGTCGCCATCACCATCGACCTGCCCGCCGGCTCCAGCCTCGCCGCCTACCTCGCGCACTCCGACATCCACGCCACCGGAAAGCTGGGTGACAGCGAGTTGCACATGGCCTCCGGCAAGGCCCGGCTCGACCACGTCAACGCCCTGCGGGCCAACATCTCCTCCGGCGAGGTCGCCGTCGACCACGTCGCCGGCACCGCCGACGTCGAGGGCGGCGCCTTCACGATGCGGATCGGCGAGGCGCTCGGGCCGGTCGCGATCGAGAGCTCCGGCGGCCAGGCGTGGATCGGCCACGCCCACGCCGCCTTCAAGCTCAACACCGCCACCTGCGACCTCGACATCGACCGCGCCGACGCCGACGTCACCGCCACCACCGCCAGCGGCGCCATCCGGATCGGCCGGCTGACCCACGGCCAGGCGACCCTGACCAACGCCTCCGGCAACATCGAAGTCGGCATCGCCCCCGGGACCACCGCCTACGTGGCCGCCAAGAGCGAGCGCGGCGCCGTCCGCGACTACGTCTCCGCCGCGAGCAACCCCGACAGCGAGGTCACCGTCCACGCCCGCACCCGCCACGGCGACATCATCATCCGCCCCGCCGCCAACTGATCGGCTGGGGCGGGTGGCCGCCGCAGTGGTGGAAGCGCACGAAGGGCCGACCTGGCGAACCGCGCCGCGGCAACCGGCCCGCCAGCGCGGCGAATTCGCTTGTGGACCCGGCGGTGACCTGTTTGGCTGCGGCCGTGACCGAGGTTCGCACGCAGCGCCTGACCTTGCACCCGATCGACGCGGCCGAGGGTGAGCGCATCACCGCGCGCCGGGCCGGGCCCGGCGACCTCTGGGCCGCCGACTTCCCGTTCGACGGCGACGTCATCGGCGTCACCGCGTTCCTGCGGACCACCGCGGCCCATGGCGACCAACGGCCGTTCGGGCACTACCGGATCACGCGCACGGCCGACGGCCAGGCCATCGGCGGCATCGGCTTCAAAGGCCGACCGCGCGACGGGTGTGTCGAGGTCGGCTACGGACTGGCACCTTCGGCGCGCGGCCTCGGCTATGCGGTCGAGGCGTTGACCGCGCTGCTGACCGTCGCGGCCGCACACGGGGTGTCCCGGGTCGTCGCCGACACCGACCAGGACAACCTCGCCTCGAAACGCACGCTGGAACGTGCGGGTTTCCGGCGAGCAGGCGCCAGCGGCGATCTCGACCGCTACGAGCTGCTGCTCGACGGTCAGGCCGTCAGGGTGGAGACGGCCGCCGCGACGTAGAGGAAGCCGGCGGTCGCCACCGCTACGCCGGCCACCGCCGGGGTCCACGCGGCGATCGCCGACCATCTGCGGGTACGCGCGGCCAGCGCGCCGAAGCCGCGGACCGTGACCACGCCGACCGCGGTCAGCGTCACCGCCATGCCGACCCCGAAGGCCAGCACCAGGATCAGTGCGTCCACCGAGCGGCCGGTGAGCAGACCGCTGACCAGCAATAGGAACGCCGACGGCGACGGCAGCAGGCCGCCCGACAGGGCCAGGGCCACCAGACCGCGACGCGACCACGGATCCGTCGCCTCGTCCGGACCGTGCGAGTGGTCGTGCGAATGGTGATGATGGTGGCGACGCCGGCGGATCTGCCGCCACGCCAGGCGGCCGCCCACCGCGATCACGACCAACCCCGCCGCGACCTGCATCCAGGCCGTGACCGCCTTCGTGCCCATGCTCGCCGAGACGCTCAGGCCCACCCAGAGCAGCGCGAGCACCAACACCGAGAACGTGTGCATCACCGCGACGATCACGCCGAGCCGCAGCGCGTCCCGGTAGCGGCCGTGCGTGCCGACCAGGTACGCCGCCGTGATGGTCTTGCCGTGGCCCGGTGCCACCGCGTGCGCCGCGCCCACGCCCAGGGCGACCAGCAGCAACAGCCAGAAGACCGTGCCGCCGTCGAACAGCGTGATCAGCCGGTTGTCCAGTCCTTCCAGGCCCGTCACGCGGACCGCCGCCGGCGCCGCAGGACGATCGCGACCACCACGCCCGCGACCAGCACGAGAGCCGTGCCGACGGCCAGCGGCAGCACCGCGCCCGGCACCGACGAGCCGTGCAACCGGAGCTCCTGTTCGGGCGAGGTGACCGTGAACAGCGCCTCGGAGTCACCGACCAGCACCGTCCGGTACGCCTCGTTCAGGTCCATCAGCGCCGCGAGCTTGATCCGGACGAGATCGACCTCGACCGGGCACTCGTAGACGATCGTCGCGCCGGCGGCCAGCAGGTCGGTCAGCTCACCCAACTGCCCGGGACAGGTCCGGCCCGACTGGCGGACCGTCATGCGCTCGAGCAGATACTGGTGCACCGCCGACGAGCGTTGCAGTTTCTGCTCGCCCGTCAGGTCGGTGGACGGGTCGTCGAACGCGCCCAGCGACTGGCCGAGCGCCACCCAGTCGTCTTCGGCCGCGTGCCAGACCAGGGTCAGCGACGTGCCGCGCACGGTGACCTTCGCGGTCGACGGCGGGCCGAACGGGTGCGCCGCGGCCGGCGAACCCGCCAGGCCGACGACGGCCAGCGCGACCAGCGCGCCGAACAACAACCGTCTCACGGATGCTCCTCGTGACAAGAGAGCGGTGCGGGCCGGCGGAAGGCCGGCCCGCACCAGGAACAGAACTACTTCTTGACGGTGATCACCGGGCTGAAGATCTGCTGGGTGCGGCTCTCCAGGTAGACGGTGTGGGTGCTGCCACCGGACGCGCTCGACGGCAGGGTGAACGTGTAGTCCAACCGGCCCAGCTCGTCGGCCTTCTTGGTGGCGATCAGGATGCCGGGCTTGCCCTCGGCGGTGCTGGTCTTGCGCAGGTAGATGTCGACCGACTCGTTCGGGTCGTACCCGTAGCCGGTGACGGCCAGCTTGCTGCCCGCCTTCGGCGCGGTGGTGCTGACGATGACGTGCTCACCCGTGGTGGTCTCGGGCGTACGCCACTCGTTGACCGTCCGCTTGCCCTCGTCGTTCTTGCGCACGACCACGCCGTCGAAGTGCTGGCCGTTGGCGTAGCGGGCCTCGTAGGTCAGCGAGTCCGCCTTGACGTCGATCATCTGGTAGAGCTGCGAGTCCTCGGTCTTCGCCATGATGTCCGCGCCGTTGTCGGTCCAGACGGAGCCGTCGACGTCGTACATCTTGCCGCCGGAGACGGAGACGGCGTAGACGGTGCTGTTGTGCACCAGCGCCGACTGCTTCGAGGCGGTGGTGCTGCCCCGGCCGTAGGTGTGGTCGTGACCCTGGAGCACCAGGTCCACGCCGTACTTCTCGAACAGCGGACCCCACTGCGCCCGGACGATCGGGTTGTTGCGGCCCTCGGCGGTCGAGTAGACGGGGTGGTGGAAGGTCACCACGGTCCACTTGTTCGGGTTGTCCTTAAGCAGGCCCTCGAGCCACGCGGTCTGCGCGTCCATGTACTGCGGGATGCTCTGCACGTTGGTGTTCAGCCCGATGAACCGGACGCCCTGGTAGTCGACCGAGTACGCGGTCGAGTCCAGCGCGGCCTCGTTGCCCCACGCCGCCGGACCGTTGTCCGGGTACGGGAACTGCGGCGCCCAGAACGACGACAGGCTGGTGCCGCTGTACTCGTGGTTACCGGTCACCGAGATGTTGTTGACCTGGCCGTCGATGAAGCCGCCGGCCTTGTACCACTGGCCCCACTGCTCCTCGCTGTTCGCGGAGTCGATGAGGTCACCGGCGTTGACGATCACCTTGGCCTGCGGCCGGTCGGCGAACGCCTGGCGGAACACCCGCGGCACGGCGCTGTCGATGTAGTTCTGCGCGTCGCCGTAGTAGATGAACGAGAACGGCTGGAAGCCCTCGGCGGCGGTGGTGAAGTCGATCCACTCGCTCCAGTTGGTGCCGTCGCCGACCCGGTAGGTGTACCGGGTTCCGGGCTTGAGCTCGGTGAACTCCACCGAGTGGTACGTCGAGGCGTACCCCAGCGAGGTGTTGACCGGGGTGTTGGCGAACGCCTTCACGGTGCGCACGGCACCGGCGGCCGGCGCGACGTCGCCGAGGGCCTTCGGCGCCTCGAGGATCTGCGCCTGCGCCCACTCGGCGGACGCCTCGGCGCGCCACGAGACGCGCTGGCTGGTGGCTGGCTTGTCGGTCGGGATCAGGATGACCCGGTCCGGCACCGGGGTCGGCTTGTAGTACTCGGCAGCCGGGAACTTGGTCGGCGCCGCGTCACCGAACGCGGCCGGGCCGAACGCGACACCGCCGGCGAACAGCGCCGCGGCGCCGATCGCCGCGATCGCCGCCCGGCGACGGCCGGCAGTCCAAGGCCTCTTGACCTCACTCAACTTGGTTCCCTCCTCAGGGAATTGGGACACGCGCATTGAGCCAAAGCCGATCGACGGCCACCGGACCTCGACGTTGCCTCCGGATGAACTGAAGAACAGCTGAAAGGCGGCTGGGTAGGCGGTCATCCGGGCGCAGCCGGCCCGACATCCGGCGTTGGCCCGGCAGCCAGCGGGGCCGCCTACGGTCCCGGGGTGCCTGTTATCCGCTGGGTCGGAGTGGCGGCCACGGTGCTGGCACTCGGAACGCTGTTCGCCACGCCGCCGGACGCGCCGGTGAAGAAGACGGACGCCTTCCTCGACGCCGAGACCACCGGTCTGCTCAACATCGAGGCCACCGAGTGCTTCGACGATCCGGAGTACGACCGGATGGCCGACGACCGGGTCGTCGTGTACGTGCCGTGCACGGATGGCGCCGACAACCAGGCGTACGGGTTCGTCCACGCCGCCGACGGCACGTTCGACCGGCCGACCGTGGCGACGTTCGGCTGGGACCGCTGCGGGCATGCGTTCGACAAGTTGTGGCGGGGCACGTCGCGCGAGGGCCTCGACTTCTACCCCGTTCTGCCGACCGCCGAGACCTGGGCGGACGGCGACCGCGTCATCATGTGCGTGGTCTACCGCCCGACCGGCCGGCTGCCGGACTCGGTCCTTCCGCTGGCCGGCCGCTAGCCGTGGAGCTCAGCCTTTTGTGGATCCAAGCGTCAGCCCGGACACGAACTGCCGCTGGAGCACGAAGAACACCAGCAGCGTCGGCAGCGCGACGATGATCGAGCCGGCCGAGAGCAGGTTGTAGTCGGTGAAGAACTCGCCCCGCAGGTTGTTGAGCGAGCTGGTGATCGGGTACTTGTCGCCGTCGGTGATCAGCACGGTCGGCCAGAAGAACTCGTTGTAGATCCAGGTCACCTGCAGCGTGGTCAGCGCGGCCAGCGCCGGCCGCACCAGCGGCAGGGTCAGCGTGAAGAACTGCCGGGTGACCCCGGCGCCGTCGACCTCGGCCGACTCGTACAACTCGTGCGGGATGGTCTTCATGTAGTTGCTGAGGACCAGCGTGCAGAACCCGAGCTGGAACGCCGTGTTGATCAGCACGACGCCGGTGTAGCTGTCGAGCAGCTCCAGCTCGCGGAACGCGCGGTAGACCGGGATCAGCAGCGCCTGCGGCGGCAACAGGTTGGCCGCCACGAAGATGCCCAGCAGCGTGAGGTTGAGCTTGAAGCTGAACCGGGCGAGCACGAACGCCGCGCAGGACGCGAGGAAGAGCGTCGCCAGCACGGCCGGCACGGTGATGTAGATCGAGTTCAGGAACTTCTCGCCGAACTCGGCCCGCTCCCAGGCGTTGACGTAGTTGTCGAACGTGAAGCCGCCGAACGAGAAGTAGCCGTGCGTACCCGTGTAGGCGTAGTCCCGCAGCGAGTTGAACAGGCCCCACAGCAGCGGCACCAGCCAGCCGACCGCCATCACGGCCAGGAACGCGTGCAGGACGAGGCGCGGTTTCATCGGTCATCACCCCTCGTGGTCGCGCGCAGGTGGACGACGACGTAGACCGACGAGATCAGCAGCATGATCGTCGCGAGCGCCGAGCCGAACCCGATCCGGCTGGCCTCGCCGATGATGTTCTGCGCCACGAGCGCCGCGATCACCTCGAGCCCGTTGCGGCCCTTGTTGACGATCCAGACGATGTCGAACGCGCGCAGCGACTCGATGATCGTGATCACGAGGACGATCAGGTTGATCGGGCGCATGACGGGGAAGACGACGGAGAAGAACGCCCGCGGCTCGCTGGCACCGTCCACTTTGGCGGCTTCGCGCAGGCCCGGGTCGACCGCCTTCAGGCCGGCGAGGTAGATCAGCATGATGTAGCCGGTGTGCTTCCAGGCGGTGGCCACCAGCACGGCCCACAGGTTGACGTTCGGGTCGCCGTACCAGTCGACCTGTGTCCCGAGCACCGCGTTGAGCAGGCCCTGGTCGCGGGAGTAGATGAGCTGCCAGATGAAGCCCGTCAGCGCCAGCGACAGGATGACCGGCAGGTAGAACGCGGTCTGGTAGAACCGGCTGCCGCGGATCTCCTTGTCGAGCAGCACGGCGAGGAACATCCCGAGCGGCGTCGGGATCAGGAACAGGAAGCCGACCCAGATCAGGTTGTGCCAGATCGCCGGCCAGAACGGCGGGTAGATCGTGGTGATGTTCTTGTAGTTCTCGAAGCCGATCCAGTCGATCGCGCTCAGGCCGCCGAAGCCCTCCCACCGGGAGAACGACAGGGCGACCGAGGCCAGCGCCGGCAACCAGACCAGCAGGATCACGAACAGCAGCGGTACGCCGATCATCAGCACGACGACGACCCGGTCGCGCACCGTCAGCCGTCTCGGGCTACGCATCGGGCACCTCCATAGATCGACCCCCTTGCATGATCGTAACCGCCAATATTTACTGACGTAACGTTGTAGCGGCACGAAGATTGGTGCTGATCATGCGTAAGCCGCTGTTCTTCACGGTCGCCATGATCTTGGGTGTGGCCGTGCTGGTGATCCCCACGCCAAGCGTGGCCGCGACTCCCGTCGTGCCGATCACGGCACCACCGATGGGCTGGAACAGCTGGAACAGGTTCGGGTGCGACATTGACGAGAGCCTGATCCGGCAGACCGCCGACGCGATCGTCGCGAACAACCTCGACGACCTCGGCTACCGCTACGTCAACATCGACGACTGCTGGATGGCGTCCACCCGCGACGCACAGGGCCGGCTCCAGCCGCACCCGACGCGGTTCCCGTCCGGGATCAAGGCGCTGGCCGACTACGTGCACGCCCGGGGGCTCAAGCTCGGCATCTACGAGTCCGCCGGCACCGCGACCTGTCAGGGGCTGCCCGGCAGCCTCGACCACGAGGTGGTCGACGCCAACACGTTCGCCGCCTGGGAGGTCGACCTCCTCAAGTACGACAACTGCAACAACCAGGGCCGGCCCGACGCGCAGCGCTACCAGGCGATGGGCGACGCGCTCAAGGCGTCCGGGCGGGCGATCGTCTACAGCATCTGCAACTGGGGCCTCGCCGAGCCGTGGCTGTTCGGCCCGCGGGTCGGCGGCAGCCTGTGGCGCACCACCGGCGACATCACCGACACCTGGGGCAGCGTGCTCTCCCTGCTCGACCAGCAGGTCGGGCTCGAGCCGTTCGCCCGCAACACCGGCTTCAACGACCCCGACATGCTCGAAGTCGGCAACGGCGGCATGACCGCGACCGAATACACGGCCCACTTCAGCCTCTGGGCCCTGCTCAACGCTCCCCTGCTGCTCGGCAACGACCTTCGGACGATGTCGGCGCAGACGCTGTCGATCATCCGAAACGCCGACGTGATCGCGGTCAACCAGGACTGGGGCGGGTCGCAGGGCCGCAAGGTGCGCGACTTCGGCGAGACCGAGGTCTGGGTCAAGCCGATGAGCGACGGCGGCGCGGCGGTCGTGCTCTTCAACCGCACCGCCGCGACCGCGACGATCACCACCTCCGCCGCCGAGGTCGGCCTCGGTGGCTCCACCGCGTACGCGCTGCGCAACCTCTGGACCGGCGCCACCTCGACCTCGACCGGGGCGATCTCCGCGAGTGTGCCCGCACACGGCGTCGCGATGTTCCGGGTCAACCGGTCCGGCTCGCCGGCCGCCGCACCCGCGGCCGGGACGCACCAGGTCGGTGACGTGGCCTGGCTGGCGTCGAGCAACTTCTGGGGGCCGGCCGAGCGCAACCGGGCCAACGGCGAGCAGGCCGCCGGCGACGGCGGCACGCTGACCATCAACGGCACGACGTACGCGAAGGGCGTCGGCGCACACGCGGACAGCGCCGTGCACCTCTACCTCGGTCGCGCCTGCCCGCTGTTCTCCGCGTCCGTCGGGGTCGACGACGAGGTGAGCAACGCCGCCGCGTCGGTGCGCTTCCAGGTGTACGGCGACGGCCGGCTGCTCGCGTACAGCCCGGTCAAGCGGGCCGCCGACGGACCGACCCAGCTGCGCGTGGCCACCGGCGGATACACCACATTGGAGCTGCGCGTCACCGACGCCCGCGACAGCGCCAACTACGACCACGCCGACTGGGGTGGCGCGACGCTGACCTGCACGGCACCCGGCACCGGCTCGTCGCCCGCGTTCAGCGGCACCAACGGCTGGGGGCCGGCGGAGCGCGACCAGTCCAACGGCGAGCAGGCCGCCGGCGACGGCGGCGTGGTCACCGTCGGCGGGGTCGGCTACGTCCGCGGCATCGGCACGCACGCCCCCGGTGACCTGACCGTCAACCTCAACGGCGCCTGCGAGCGGTTCACCGCGGTCGCCGGCATCGACGCCGAGGTCAGCTCGGCCACCGCCCGCGTGGTCTTCACGGTGCTCGCCGACGGCTCGACGCTCTTCACCAGCCCGGCGGTGACAGCGGCGTCCGGCCCGGTGGCGATCGACCTCGACGTGACCGGCCGCGGCGCGCTGCGCCTCGTGGTCGGCGACGGCGGCAACGGCATCGACTACGACCACGCCGACTGGGCCGACGCCCGCCTGCTCTGCTGATTCTCTTCGCCCCTTTTGGAGGAACGGATGAACCAGGTCTCACCCGCACCAGCGCTGTTCGGTATGCCCGTACCCCGGCGATCCGTGCTCCTCGGCGCCGCCGCCCTCGCGGCCGCCCCCGCGCTCGCCGCCTGTGGCGACGACGACGACGGCGGCAGCGGAGACGCCGGCGGCGGCGAGGTGACGTTCGGCTCCAACGAGGTCGGCTCGACCTTCGCCAAGCAGCGGCAGGCGTTCGTGGCCGATTTCCAGGCCAAGAACGCCGGCTACACGGTCAAGCTCAACGAGATCGACCACAACACGTTCCAGGAGAACATCAACAACTACCTGCAGGGCAACCCGGACGACGTGTTCTCCTGGTTCGCCGGCTACCGCATGCGGTTCTTCGCCCGGCGCGGCCTGATCGGCGACATCAGCGACGTCTGGCCGCTCGACGGTGTGAATGAATCGTTCAAGACCGCCTCGACCGGCGACGACGGCAAGCAGTACTTCGTGCCGCAGTCGTACTACCCGTGGGCGATGTTCTACCGCAAGAGCGTCTGGGCCGAGCGCGGCTACGCGGTGCCCACGACGTTCGACGAGCTGGTCACGCTGGCCGGCAAGATGAGGTCCGACGGGCTGGTGCCGATCAGCTTCGCCGACAAGGACGGCTGGCCGGCGATGGGCACGTTCGACATCCTCAACCTGCGGGTCAACGGCTACCAGTTCCACATCGACCTGATGGCCGGCAAGGGCTCCTGGGAGAGCGCCGAGGTGAGGAAGGTCTTCGACACCTGGGCGCAGTTCCTGCCGCTGCACGCGACCGACTCGCTCGGCCGCACCTGGCAGGAGGCGGCGCAGGCGCTGCAGCAGAAGAAGGCCGGCATGTACCTGCTCGGCACGTTCCTGCTCGACCAGTTCCCGCAGAACGAGCGCGAGGACGTCGACCTGTTCAACTTCCCGGCGATCGACCCGGCGATCGGCGCGGACGCCATCGACGCCCCGATCGACGGCTTCTGCATGAGCGCGGAGCCCAAGAACAAGGGCGGCGCCAAGAAGCTGCTGGCCTACCTGGCGAGCCCGGCGGCGGCGGCCGAGGCGAGCAAGCTCGGCGAGCCGTTCATCTCGTCGAACACCAAGGCGGACACGAGCGCCTACAGCAGCATCCAGAAGAAGTCGGCGGAGCTGGTCGGCAGCGCGAAGAACATCGCCCAGTTCCTCGACCGCGACACCCGGCCGGACTTCGCGTCCACGGTGATCATCCCGGCGCTGCAGGAGTTCATCAAGAAGCCGGGTGACGCCGCCCGCATCCTGAAGAGCATCGAGAGCCAGAAGAAGACGATCTTCGTGGACTAGCTTTCAGTCCACCGCGTAGTAGACCGCCTCGTGCAGGTCGGTCGGCGGGTTGAGGATCGTCGCGGTCGGGACCCCGATCCAGACATCCGTCGTACGCACGACGCGGTGCAGGGTTCTGGCTCCCTCGGGCGCGGTGGAGGGCCGGACGACCACGACCGGTCGCCCGACCTCCACGCGGTAGACGAACGCGTCGATCCGCCGGACGTCGGCGAGCGACAGGTGACGGTAGAGCTCGTCCGTCGCCGCCGGCCGGCCCCGGTTCGCCGCCGGGCCGGCGACGACGCGGGCGAACAGGCCGCGCGCGAGTTCGTCGATCTCGTCCGCGGGTAGTGCGGCGAGCGCGGGCCGGGCCCCGTCCGGCCGGGGGTGGGGTTCCGGCGCGAGTTCGAGCGCGACTGCGGCTTCGGGTTCGAATTCGGGCTCGGCTCCGGCGTCGGGTCCGGCCTGCCCTGCTGGTGCGGCCGTTCCCGTGGGCTCGGGCCCGGGCCCACGCTCGGGCTCTGGGTCGGGCTCCGCCGTGCGTAAGGGCTCGGGCTCCGGGTCGGGCAGAGTGAGCTTGAGCCGCCGGGCGATGTCGGCCAGACCGCTGTCCGGCAGGTCGGTGAGCATCACCCGGCGGTGCACCGTCGGGAGTGGATCCTCGTCGGCCTGGTCGCCCTGCCACTCTTGCGGAGACTCCGGAACCTCGTGCACGGATCGTGGCCCCTTCCCTACGGAGACATCGCTGTCCACCGTAGAGCGTCACCCCGGCCCGGCACGACGGACGAGATGTGCGGCATCGCCCTATCGGGTAAGCAGTTCACGCAACAGTTTGACGATTTCGGCGGGCGCCTCCTCGGCCATGAAGTGACCCGCCGTCGTGGTGCGGTGCACCAGATCCGGCGCCCACGCCCGCCACAGCCCGGCCGCGTCGTAGCCGAGGGCGGCGCCCCAGTCCTGCTGGACGACCGTGACCGGCATGGCCAGGCGGCGGCCGACGGCCCGGTCGGCCCGGTCGTGCTCGACGTCGATGCCCGCCGACGCCCGGTAGTCCGCCACGATCGACGGCACCGCGGCGCGGGAGGCCTCGAGGTAGGCGGTGCGGACCTCGGGCGGGAACGCCGTCGGGTTGTTGGCCCAGCCGTCGAGGAACGAGCCGAAGAACGCGTCGGCGCTGGCCTCGATCATCCGCTCCGGGAGGCCGGGCGGCTGGGCCATGAGATACAGGTGGTACGCGACGGCCGCGTCCACCCCGTGCAGGACGTCCCACATGTCCAGCGTCGGCAGCACGTCGAGCAGCGCCAGGTGGGTGACGGTGTCCGGGTGGTCGAGGCCGGCGCGGAACGCGACCAGCGCGCCCCGGTCGTGCCCGGCGAGCGCGAACCGCTCGTGGCCCAGCGCCCGCGCCAGAGCGACGACGTCGGCGGCCATGGTCCGCTTCGAATAGGTGTCGGCGTCGCCGGCGACCGGCTTGTCGCTGGCGCCGTAGCCGCGCAGGTCCGGGCAGATCACGGTGTGGTCGGCGGCCAGGTCGGCGGCGACGTGCCGCCACATCAGATGGGTCTGCGGAAAGCCGTGCAACAGCACGACCGGGCGCCCCGCACCACCCACGGCGGCGTTGATCGTGACGTCGCCGCCGATCGGGACACGGCGCTCGTCGAAACCCTCGATCATGTTCTGTTCCCTTCGTGGTCGATCACCGCCAGCGTGCCGATCGCGGATGAGCAACCGATGAGCGCGATACGTTGACCTGCGTGCCTGTTCGAATCGGCGTCCTGGGGCCGGTGGTCGCGTGGGCCCCGGACGGCGCGGTGGTCGACCTGCGTGGCCCCCGCCACCGGGCGGTGCTGGCCCGCCTGGTCGCCGCCGGCGGCCGGGTCGTGCCGGTGGAACGCCTGGTCGACGACCTGTGGCCGGACCCGCCCGCCGGGGCGGTGAGCGCGCTGCGCACGTTCGTGGCCGCGCTGCGCCGCGCGCTGGAACCGGACCGCCCGCCCCGCGCGCCGGCGCGGGTGCTGGTCACCGAGGGCCCGGGCTACGCGCTGCGGTCGCCGCCGGACGCGGTCGACGCCTGGCGCTTCGAGGCGGCGGTCGCGGCGGGCACCGGCCTGGCGGAGGCGCTGGGCTGGTGGCGCGGTCCGGCGTACGCCGGCCTCGACGAGCCGTGGGCCACCGCCGAGCGGGCGCGCCTGGAGGAGCTGCGCCTGCAGGCGGTCGAGCGGCACGCCGCCACGCTGCTGGCCGCGGGCCGCGCCGCGGAGGCGGTGCCGGAACTGGACACCCACGCCGCGAACCACCCGTGGCGGGAGACCGCGTGGCGACTGCTGGCGGAGGCGCTGTGGCGGGCCAACCGCCAAGGCGACGCGCTGGCGGTGCTGCGCCGGGCCCGCGACCTGCTGCGGGAACAGCTCGGTGTGGACCCGGGCCCGGAGCTGCGCCGCCTCGAAGCGGACATCTTGCGCCCGCCGGACGATTCCTGGTCGGATGCGGCGGCGGCCTACGACCGGGTCGTCACGGCCGGCACCCCGGCACGCCTGGAGTCGACGGTCGACCTGCTCCGCGGCCTGGCGGTCGGCGGCGGCCTGGCCGCTGCCCAGTCGCAGCGCCTGGCCACGATCGAGGCCGCGGAACGCCTCGGCGACCCGGAACTGACGGCGCGGGTGATCAGACCGCGACAGCTACGAGGGTCACCGCATAACGGTATCGGGACGGGCAGTCCGTCCCCGCGTGATTCGCGCCCCGGTCTCCGTATGGTCACG
>NZ_JBFAIU010000146.1:0-17639 GCF_040654855.1 Asanoa sp. NPDC050611 | reverse complement strand
TGCCCGTGATCCTCGAGGAGAAGCGGCAGACGGTACGCAAGGCGGGGCTGCTCGAGTTCATCGAGACCTCGCTCGGCCTCGCCGACATCGGCGAGAACGCCGTCCAGCCGGGCGGCGTCGGTCGCGTCGAACTCCCGACGGGTCAACGGCACCGCCTTGGCCCGCCGCAGTGCGGTCAGCCTGGCCGGCGGCGGGTCGTCGAGCAGATCGGCCAGATCTGCGGCGACGCTGTCCACAGTGGCGCCGAACGCGGCCGCGGCCGCCCCCGTCAGCGAGCGCCACGGTTGGGTCAGCTGGCGGTGCATGCCGCTGTTGACGAGCAACGGGTTGTAGAGGACGTAGCGGACCGGGCTCGCCTTCGCGGCGAAGGCGGTGCCGAGCAGGTCGTTGGCCCGGGCGCCCTGCATGGTCGCCTTGAACATCGTGTAGCCACGGGTGAGCTGCAGGTCGTCCCAGTGGATGCGGCCGGCCTTGATCCCGCCGGTGCCGCTGAGGTTGAGGATCACGGGGTTCGGGGTTCGCTCCAGCGCCGGGCGGAGCCGCTCGGCCAGCAGGTAGCGACTCACCACGTAGATGGCGAAGGTGCGCTCGAGCCCTTCGGCGGTGACGACTCTTCTCCGGCCGAACCGCCCGGCGGCAAGGACGAGCGCGTCGATCTTCTCTGGCAGCCGACGGATGAGCTCGGCGGTCTCCCGCATGGAGGTGAGGTCGGCATCGTTGCTGCCGAGCGCGACCACGTTGTCCCCGGCGGCCCGCAGCCTGGTTGCCAGGCCCCCACCGATGCCGCGCGTACCGCCGGCGATCACCACTGTGCGCATACTCGAATCCTGTGCGCCCGCGGGGGCCTCGGGAAAGAAGGCACATCGATGTCACCGGTACTGCCGCTACCTGTCACGGAAGCCGACCGTTCCACCTGCGCGGCCACCGACGTCCTGCGCCGGGTGGGCGAGAAGTGGAGCGTGCTGGTGTTGGCGGTGCTCCGCGAGGGCCCCTACGGCTTCAACGAGCTCGACCGCACCATCGCGGGCGTGAGCCGCCGGATTCTCACCCGCACGTTGCGCACGCTGGAAAGCGACGGCTTGGTCAGCCGCCGGGAGACACCGGATCGGGTCGAGTACGCCCTGACCGACCTGGGCCGTTCCCTGCTGCCACTGGTCATCGCGATCGGCGAATGGGCGGTGGAACACACACCGCAGATCACCGAGGCCCGCACCCGCGCAGCGGCGCGGTAGGCAGCCCGGGCTCGGCCGCCGTCAGATCCCCTTCGGGTGCCAGACCGTCTTCGTCTCCAGGAAGGCGGTCATGCGGGTCAGGCCCGGGTCGTCGGACCAGTTCGGTGGGGTCAGCGGCGCGCGCACCACGCGCTTGAGGTTGCCCGCGGCCGCTTCTTCCAGCGACGCCGCCAGCGCCTGGTCGGTGACGCCGGCGAGGTCGATGGCGTTGACGTCCATGTGGGCCGCCAGCCACGGCGCGGTCTCGGCCGGGTTGCCGGTCAGGATGTTGACGACGCCACCCGGTAGGTCGGAGGTTGCCAGCACCTCCGCCAGCGTCACCGCCGCCAGCGGGGCCTCCTGCGCCGCCAGGGCGACCACCGTGTTGCCCGTGACGATGGCCGGCGCGACGACGCTGACCAGGCCCAGGAACGACGGCGGCGGCACCAGGCCGACCACGCCGGTCGGCTCGGGCGACGACAGGTTGAAGTAGGGGCCGGCGACCGGGTTGGCGCCGCCGTACACCTGGGTGATCTTGTCGGACCAGCCCGCGTACCAGACCCAGCGGTCGATGGCCTCATCGACCTCGGCGGCCGGCAGGCCGAGGCCGATGAACTGGTCGCGGCGGCCCTCGAGCATCTCGGCCACGCGGTAGAGGATCTGGCCGCGGTTGTAGGCGGTCGCGCCCGACCAGCCCTTGACCGCCGCGCGGGCGGCGACGACCGCGTCGCGGACGTCCTTGCGGGAGGCCAGGGCCACGTTGGCCTCCTGGGCGACGTAGGAGCGGCCGGACTCGCTGCGCGGGAACTTGCCGCCGATGAAGAGCTTGTAGGTCTTGCGGACCGCCACGCGTGCGTCAGACATCGAGGTATGCCTCCAGCCCGTGGCGACCGCCCTCGCGGCCGTAGCCGGACTCCTTGTAGCCGCCGAACGGCGACGTCGGGTCGAACTTGTTGAACGTGTTGGCCCAGACCACGCCGGCGCGGAGCCGGTCGGCCATCCACAGGATCCGGGAGCCCTTCTCGGTCCACACCCCGGCCGATAGGCCGTAAGGCGTGTTGTTGGCCTTCTCGACCGCCTCCGCCGGCGTGCGGAAGGTCAGCACCGAGAGCACCGGGCCGAAGATCTCCTCGCGCGCGATCCGGTGGGCCTGGGTGACGCCGGTGAAGATCGTCGGCGCGAACCAGAAGCCGTGGTCGGGCAGGTCGCACGGCGGCGACCAGCGCTCCGCGCCCTCTTCGCCGCCGATGTCGGACAGCGTGCGGATCCGCTCGAGCTGCGCGGCCGAGTTGATCGCCCCGATGTCGGTGTTCTTGTCGAGCGGGTCGCCGACCCGCAGCCGCGCCATCCGCCGCTTGAGGGAGGCGAGCACCGGCTCGTACACCGACTCCTGCACCAGCAACCGCGAGCCCGCACAGCAGACGTGGCCCTGGTTGAAGAAGATGCCGTTGACGATGCCCTCGACCGCCTGGTCGATCGGCGCGTCCTCGAAGATCACGTTGGCGGCCTTGCCGCCCAGCTCGAGCGTGACCTTCTTGCGCGAGCCGGCCACGGCACGGGCGATCGCCTTGCCCACCTCGGTCGAGCCGGTGAACGCGATCTTGTCGACGCCGTCGTGCTCGACCAGTGCGCGGCCGGTGTCGCCCGCCCCGGTGACGATGTTGACGACGCCTGGCGGCAGGTCGGCCTGCTGGCAGATCTCGGCGAACAACAGCGCGGTCAGCGGCGTGGTCTCCGCCGGCTTGAGGACCACGGTGTTGCCCGCGGCGAGCGCCGGTGCGATCTTCCACGCGAGCATGAGCAGCGGGAAGTTCCACGGGATGACCTGGGCGGCGACGCCCAGCGGCCGGGGCGCCGGGCCGAAGCCCGCGTGCGGCAGCTTGTCGGCCCAGCCCGCGTAGTAGAAGAAGTGCGCCGCGACCAGCGGGATGTCGACGTCGCGGGACTCGCGGATCGGCTTGCCGTTGTCGAGGGACTCGAGCACGGCCAGCTCGCGGCCGCGTTCCTGGATGATCCGGGCGAGCCGGTAGAGGTATTTGGCGCGGTCGCGCCCCGGCATCCGGGACCAGACCTTGTCATATGCCGTGCGGGCGGCCGCGACCGCGCGATCGACGTCGGCGGGGCCGGCCTCGGCGATCTCCGAGAGGACCTCTTCGGAGGCGGGATTGATCGTCTTGAAGTACGCACCGTCGGCGGGGTCGACGAAGGCACCGTCGATGAACAGCCCGTAGGACGGCTTGATGTCGACGACCGCGCGGGACTCGGGGGCGGGGGCGTATTCGAACATCATCAGTCCAGCGTGAAGTAGTCGGGACCGGAGTAGACCCCGGTCGTGATCTTGGTGCGCTGCATGAGCAGGTCGTTGAGCAGTGTCGAGGCGCCGAACCGGAACCAGTCGGGGTCGAGCCAGTCGTCGCCGGCCGTCTCGTTGACGAGCACCAGGTATTTGATCGCGTCCTTGGTCGTGCGGATGCCGCCGGCCGGCTTGACGCCGACCTGGCGCCCGGCCAGGTCCCGGAAGTCGCGCACCGCCTCGAGCATCACCAGCGTCACCGGCAGCGTCGCCGCCACCGGGACCTTGCCCGTCGACGTCTTGATGAAGTCGCCGCCGGCCAGCATGCCGATCCAGGAGGCGCGGCGGACGTTGTCGTAGGTCGCCAGCTCGCCGGTCTCCAGGATGACCTTGAGGTGGGCGGTGCCGCACGCCTGCTTGACCGCGGCGATCTCCTCATAGACCTCGAGGTAGCGGCCGGACAGGAAGGCACCCCGGTTGATCACCATGTCGATCTCGTCGGCGCCCGCCGCGACGGCGGCCTTGGTGTCGGCGAGCTTGACCTCGAGCGGCGCCTGACCCGACGGGAAGGCGGTGGCCACGCTCGCCGTGTGGATGCCGGAACCGGCCAGCGCCTCGGCCGCGACGGGGACCATCGCCGGGTAGACGCAGATCGCGGCCACCGGCGGGCACGTCGGGTCGGCCGGGTCGGGCCGCCGGGCCTTCGCGCAGAGCGCCCGCACCTTGCCGGGGGTGTCCGCGCCTTCGAGCGTGGTCAGGTCGACCATGCGGATGGCCAGGTCGATCGCCCATGCCTTGGCGGTCGTCTTGATCGACCGGGTGCCGAGCATCGCGGCGCGCTGCTCCGCGCCAACCTGGTCGACCCCGGGCAGACCGTGCAGAAATGCCCGAAGGGCCGCGTCGGAGCGTGTTACCGAGGACAGGTCCGACGCCGTCGTCGCTGTCATGCGGACGAGTGTACGGCTGTGGGGAGCGGTCGATGAGTTGTCCACAGGCGGGCGGCTGTCCACAGGCCCGCCCACAGATCACGGCCTACCTGTACGTTGACGAACCGTGGACGTACAAGTGGTCAACCATCCCCTAGCCGCGACGCGCTTGACCGCCATGCGGCAGAAGGACACCGAGCCCGGCCCCTTCCGGGCCGCGCTGCACGAGCTCACGACCATGCTGGTTTACGAGGCCGCGCGCTCCTTCCCGGTCGAGCGTTATGCGATCGAGACTCCGGTCGCGCCGACCGAGGGCATCCGGCTGGCCAACCCGCCCCTGCTCGTGCCGGTCCTACGCGCGGGCCTGGGCATGGCCGACTCCGCCCTGGCGCTGCTGCCCGAGTCGTCGATGGGCTTCGTGGGCCTGGCCCGCGACGAGGAGACGTTCGAGCCGCGCGCCTACCTCGAGTCGCTACCTGCCGACCTGAGCGGCATCCCGGTGCTCGTGCTCGACCCGATGCTCGCCACCGGCGGCTCGCTGGAGCACTGCTGTCGCCTGCTGGCCGAGCGGGGCTGCACCGACATTACGGTCATCTGCGTCCTGGCCGCCCCAGAGGGCATCGCCCGCCTGGAGCGCTCGGGCCTGCCGCTACGCCTCGTGACCGCGTCGATCGACCAGGAGCTCAACGAGAAGATGTACATCGTCCCTGGCCTAGGCGACGCGGGCGACCGCCAGTTCGGTGGAATGCCCCGATTTTGACGCATGGGCGACCAGTGAGTGCGACGGGAGCGCGAAGCGGCTACCGTTCCGGGCCATGACCACTGTTCCCATCGCCGAGGAGCTCCTGCTGCTCGCATACGACAACGAGTCCGGAAAAGCGACCGGTTCGCGCATCGGGCTCGACCTCGGCATGGCCGCGGCAGTGCTGGTCGAGTTGGCCCTCGCGGGCCGCATCGCCTACGCGGACGGCAACATCGTGGTGGTCGACACCACACCGACCGGCGTGCCGGTGGCCGACGAGGTGCTGGCCAAGATCGAGGCCAACGTCCCGCACACGCCGGCCTCGTGGGTCCAGCGCCTCCGCCACGGCCTCCGCGACCGCGTCCTGTCCGACCTGGTCGCCCGCGGCGTGATCCGCGACGTCGACGAGGTGGAGCTGGAGTTCATCCACGTCCACCGCTACCCGTCGGTCGACGCCTCGGTCGAGGACGAGACGCGCGCCCGCCTGGCCGCGGCCCTGGCCGGCGAGGGCGCCCCCGACGAGCGCACGGCCGCCCTCGCGACGCTGATCGCCGCCACCCGCATGGAGGCGGCCCTGGGCCTGACCGGCGACGAGGCCGCCGCGGCCCACGAAAAGCTCGAGCGCATCGCCGGCGGCGCCGGCTTCAGCGGCGGCGTCAGCCTCGACCAGTCCACGGTCCGCCCGTCGGTCGCCCTGGTCGTCACGGCCCTCGGCAAGGCCATCCAGGCCGCCCTGGGCACCCCTCGCCCGGTCACCCACTGACCGGCGGCGGTGGCCCCACCGCGACCTGCCACGTCATCCGCCACCCGTCACGCCGCGGCGCGTGGCCGGTGAGAAAACTGCTGCCGGGTCGCGGCGCGGCAGTGCGACGGCGGTCGTGAGGGGTGACGCATCCGCCGCGGGGAGTGCGGCGTTGACGCGTTGCCTGTCGGTTGCGCGCGGGCTATGCGGAAGTCGCGTCCGGTCCAGGCCGGCAGCGTGACGCGGCACCGCGCCGCCCCACGCCGCGACCCGAGCTGGGAACTCGCTGAGCTGGGCGACGAAGATGACTTCGGAAAGCGATCACCCCACTACGCTGTGGAAGCGTGGCGTCTGCCGTTAGCGATCCGGTTTCGCCGGGGCCGCCGGGTGGGGCGGAGCGGGTCGTAGCGCGGTGGGTCGCGCCGGCCGTCACCGTGGGCGTCGCCGTGCTCTATCTCGGCGCCGCTTTTGCCGTGACCGGGTCGCTGTGGGGCGACCTCAGCAACAGCACCCCCGCCGTCAACCCGCAGGACCACGTCTTCTTCCAGTGGGTGCTCGCCCACGGCGCCCAGGTGGTCGAGCACGGGAGCTATCCCTTCACCACCAGATCGCTCAACATGCCCGACGGCGTCAACCTGATGGCGAACACGTCCATCCTCGGGCTCGGCGTACCCATGTCGCCGATCACCCTGCTCTTCGGGCCGCAGACCGCCTTCGCGCTCCTGCTCGTGATCGGGCTCGCGGGCACCGCCTTCGGGTGGTACTGGGTCTTCAGCCGCCACCTCATCGACAACCGCGCGGTCGCGTTCGCGGCCGGCGCCCTCTGTGGGTTCGCGCCCGGGCTCGTCAGCCACGCGCAGGGCCACGTCAACTGGACCGCCCAGTTCGTCGTCCCCTGGCTCGTCGTCGCGGTCATCCGGCTCAGCCGGCCCGGCCACATGATCAGGCGCGGCATCTGGCTCGGGCTCCTCGTCACCTACCAGGCCTTCGTCAACGAGGAGGTGCTCTTCTACACCGCCCTCGGGCTGTTCGTCTTCGTGCTCTGCTACACCCTGGCCCGGCCCCGCGCCGTGAAAGGCCAGGTCAAGACCTTCCTCGGCGGGCTCGCGATCGCCATCGGGACGGCCGCGCTCCTGCTCGGCTACCCCCTCTGGGTCCAGTTCTTCGGCCCGCAGAGCTATCACGGCGTACCCACGGCGGTGAAGGACGTCAGCACCGACCTCGCCGCCTACCCGGCCTTCGCCCGCCTCTCCATCGCCGGCAGCACCGCCGAGGCCGAGCGCCTCACCCAGGGCCCGGCGGAGGAGAACAGCTTCCTCGGCTGGCCGCTGCTGATCTTCTGCCTGATCTCCGTCGGGCTCGCCTGGCGCAGGAAGACCGCCTGGGCCCTGCTGATCACCGGTCTCGTCTTCGTCGCCCTGTCGCTCGGCCCGACGATCATGATCGACCAGGACGACACCGGCGTCGCCGGGCCGTGGCGGTGGTTCGAGGACCTGCCGATCTTCAACTCCGTCGTGCCGACCCGGCTGTCCCTCATCGTCGTCCCGATCGCGGCCGCCCTGCTCGCGCTCGGCGCGCAGACGGTCCTCGACACGGCCCGAAGGCGGAAACCGCCGATCGCGATCGGGCTGCGAGTGATCACCGCCGTGGCGATCCTCGGCGCCCTGATCCCGCTCGCGCCCAAGCAGCTCCCGACCGCCGACACACCACCGACCCCGGCGTTCATCACCCAGGGGCTCTGGCGCGACTACGCCACCACCGACCGGTCGCTGGTCTTCGTGCCGGTCACGGACAACATCTACCTCGACGGCATGCGCTGGTCGGCAAGGGCCCAGATCGGCTTCGCGATCGCCGGCGGCTACTTCCTCGGCCCCGCCACCGAGGGCGACGACAACCGGGCCATCTTCAACGCGCCGACCCGGTTCACCGGCGCCCTCTTCGACCAGACCGCCCGCTCCGGTGACCTGCCGACCGTCAACGACGAGACCCGCGCGAAGTTTGCGGACGACCTCGCCTTCTGGCGGGCCGACGCACTCGTCCTGCCACAGAGCGAGACCAACGCCGGCCAGCTCCGCTTCCTCGTCATCGAGCTGACCGGCGAGCTGCCGGACGACGTGGGCGGTGCCTGGGTCTGGCGGGTCGGCTAGGAGCCCGTCCTGCCGATCAACGCGGGTCTCCGTCTCGGCTCACCTTGATCGGCAGGACGGGCCCTAGGAACTCACCAGATCCCGAGCGCCGCCGCCGTCTCGGTGCGCAACGCCCGGACCGACGCCGCGGCCCGCTCCCGCGCCGCCGCCACGTCACCGTCCACGACGGGTTCGACCACTTCGAGGTACGCCTTCAGCTTCGGCTCCGTGCCCGACGGCCGGACCACCACCCGGGCCGACTCGGTGCGCAGGATCAGCACGTCGTTGGCCGGCGCCAGGTCCTCGACGGAGATCACCGCGTCGTCGAGCAACGAACCCGGCGTCTTCGTCCGGACGTACGCCATCGCCGTGTCGATCTCGGACAGCTGGTCGACCCGGACCGACAGCTGGTCGGTCGCGTACACCCCGAACTCGGCCGCGATCTCGTCGAGCCGGTCGCCGATCGTCCGCAGCGACGCCTTCAACCCGGCCGCCAGCTCCGCCACCAGCAGCGCCGCCGTGATGCCGTCCTTGTCGCGGACCAGGTCGGGCGCCACGCAGTAGCCGAGCGCCTCCTCGTAGCCGAACGCCAGGTCGGCACCCGCCCGCACGATCCACTTGAAACCCGTCAACGTCGCGCCGTAGGGCACCCCGCGCCGCGCGCACAGCTGCGACAGCAGCGATGACGACACGATCGTGGTCGCGTAGCGCCGGGTCACACCGCGCCGCTGCAGATGGTCGGCGAGCAGCACACCCACCTCGTCGCCACGCAGCATCCGCCAGCCGTTCGGCCCCGGGATCGCCACCGCGCACCGGTCCGCGTCGGGGTCGTTGGCGATCGCGATGTCGGCACCGGTCACCGTCGCCAGCTCGATCACCCGGTCGATCGCGCCGGGCTCCTCCGGGTTCGGGAACGCGACGGTCGGGAAGAGCGGATCCGGCTCGGCCTGCTCGGCGACGAGATGCGGCCGCGCGAACCCGGCCCGTGCGAACGCGGCCGCCAGCACCTGGGCGCCGACGCCGTGCAACGGCGTGTAGGCCACCGCGAGGTCCCGCGGCCCGTCCGGGTCGACCACCCGCGCGGCGTTCTCCACATAGGACTCGACAATGTCGTCGTCGAGGGCCACACCAAGATCACCGAGGGGTACGGTCGACAGCCGCCCGACAGCCGCGATGGCCGCCGAGATCTCGGCGTCGGCCGGCGGCACGATCTGCGCACCGGCGCCTTCGATGCCGCCCAGCGAGGCACCCAGATAGACCTTGTAGCCGTTGTCCTGCGGCGGGTTGTGGCTCGCCGTCACCATCACACCGGCCGCGGCGCCCAGCTTGCGCACGGCGTAGGCGAGCACCGGCGTCGGCAACGGCCGGGGCAGCAGCAGCGCCTCCCGCCCCGCCCCGGTGGCGACCGCGGCGGTGCGCTCGGCGAAGGCACGCGAGCCGTGCCGCGCGTCGTACCCGATGACCAGCGGACCGGACGCACCGCGGGCCGCGAGCCAACCGACCAGCCCGGCCGCGGCCTGGGTGACCACGGCGAGATTCATCCCGTTGGGCCCGGCGCGCAGCGGGCCACGCAGCCCCGCCGTGCCGAAGGTCAGCGGCCCGGCGAACCGGTCGGCCAGGTCGGCGGCGGTGCCGGGCAGCCCGTCGAGGACGCGGGTCAGCTCGGCCCGGCTGCTCTCGTCAGGGTCGTCGGCCAGCCACGCCCGCGCGCGGGCCGCCAGCTCGTCGAGCTCAGTCATCCCGCCTTGATAGCACGCGGCGCGGCGCCGACCTAGCTGGAGGTGAGCTGGAACGAGCGGACCATCTCGTCGAAGATCGGCTTGCTCTCGGTGAACCGCTCCTCGGTGCTGGTCATGAAGAACGAGTACGCCTTGCCGCCGCTCACGACCGCACCCCAGACGCCGTGCCGCTCGGTGTCGCCGTCGCCACAGGTGTATTCGAGCTCGGCCGACACCCGCCCGTCCATCTCCCCCTCGCGCAGGTCCACGCGGCTGTAGGGCTTCGGGCAGGACTTAGTGTTGCCCTTCAGCCCACGCTCGGCGGCCTGCAGGAAACCGGTCGGGCTGGCCTTGGAGCTCACCTTCTCGACCAGGATGCGCACCTTGCGGCCGGAGTCGTCGGGGTCGATGTAGTCGAAGTAGACCGTGCTGCCGCCGCCCGACTGCTTCCAGCCCTTGGGCACGTTGACGGAGACCCCGCGCTCGGCGTGCTCCTTCGTGTCGAACGCTGCGGCCGACGGTGCGTTTGACGGCGCGCCCGCCTGCACCGGCGGCGCGTTGTCCGAGTCGCCGCCACCGTTGAAGGCGAACACCCCGATCAGCACCAGCACGAGCGCGACACCGCCGGCGACGCCGAGCTGCATCTTGCGCGGCCAGCCCTGGATCGTCGTCACCAGGTTGCCGCCGCGCCGCTTCAGCCCGGACAGCGACCCGCCGGACGACGGGGGAGCCGGCGGCGGGCCCCAGCTCGGCACCGGCAGCTGTCCCGTGGGCGCCTGCAACGGCGCGGTGACCTGACCGTTCGGACCGCCACCGTGGCCGCCGGCCAGCCGGTCGTTGAGCGACTCGCCCGGCGCGAGCATCGCCCGGCCGCCGATCTGCCCGGTCGGGCGCTGGTCCGGCGCGGGCGCCGGCGGCTGCCACGGCGAACGCTGCGCCGGCACGACCGCGTAGGGGTCGGTCATCAGGTGCACGGGCGCCTTGCTGACCAACGGGCCGGCGAGCAGCTCGCGCAGCATGCCGCGGGCCGTCGCCACGTCGTAGCGGCGGGCCGGGTCCTTCTCGAGCAGGCCCATCAGCACGTCGGTGAGCACCCCGGCCCGGCTGGTCGGCGCCGGCGGATCCTCGACGACCGCGTGCATGGTCTCGATCGGGTCGCCGCGGTCGAACGGCGGCCGGCCCTCGATCGCGGTGTAGAGCGTGACGCCGAGCGAGAACAGGTCGCTGGGGGGACCGAAGTCCTGGCCCATCGCGCGCTCGGGCGAGATGAAGTGCGGCGAGCCGAGCACCATGCCGGGGGTGGTGAGCTGCACGTCGGTGGGCATCCGGGCGACGCCGAAGTCGGTGAGGACGCAGCGCCCGTCGGAGCAGATGAGCACGTTGGCGGGCTTGACGTCGCGGTGCAGGACCCCGTTGGCGTGGGCGATCTCCAGTGCGCCGAGCAGCGCGATGCCAATCTTCGCGACCGCGCGCGGCGCGACGGGGCCGTCCTCGATGACCATGTCGGCGAGGCTGCGCGCGTCGAGCAGCTCCATCACGATCCACGGGCGGCCGTTCTCCTGCACCACGTCGTAGACCTGCACGACGGAGGGGTGCTGCAGAGCCGCGGCGGCGCGCGCCTCGCGCATGGTGCGCTCGTACATCGAGTCGCGGTCGCTGGGCGCCAGGCCCGGCGGCAGCACGACCTCCTTGACCGCGACGTCACGGCGGAGCAGGACGTCGCTGGCGCGCCAGACGGTGCCCATGCCGCCGTGGCCGACCGCGGCCCGCAGCGCGTAACGACCGCCGATCGTGGCGCCCGGAGCGGCCCGACTCCCGGAGACAGTGGTGCCCGCCGGGGCATTGCCGGCGGCCGAACTGTTGGATCCGGAGGTGGCGGAGCTGCTCCACGTCGGAATCTGAGTCACTGAAAAGCCGCCGGGGGGTCGAGGGCCAGTTATCAACCTCCCTATCTTGGGGGAGGCGGCCCGATAAGGGAAACCGCATCACCTGTTGTGATGGATCATCGACTCTGGGTACGAACGACCCGAACTGTCTGTGCCCAATGCCTCACGGGCCGGGGCACCCACCGAGCCTTAGGATTCGTTAATGGCGCAGCGACAGACGGAATCGGGTTTCCCCGTCAAGCCGGTCTACGACCAGTCCGACCTTCCGGGTGACACCGACAAGCGGATCGGCCGGCCGGGGGAGTACCCGTACACCCGTGGCGTGTATCCGACGATGTACACGTCGCGCCCCTGGACGATGCGCCAGTACGCCGGCTTCGGCACCGCGACCGAGTCCAACGCGCGCTACCACCAGCTGCTGGAGCACGGCACGATGGGCCTGTCGGTGGCCTTCGACCTGCCGACGCAGATGGGCTACGACTCCGACGACCCGGTCGCGCACGGCGAGGTCGGCAAGGTGGGCGTCGCCATCGACTCGCTGGCCGACATGAAGACGCTGTTCGACGGCATCCCGCTCGACAAGGTGTCGACCTCGATGACGATCAACGCGCCGGGCTCGGTGCTGTTGCTGCTCTACCAGCTCGTCGCGGAAGAGGCCGGCATTCCCGGCAGCGCGCTCAACGGGACCATCCAGAACGACATCCTCAAGGAATACATCGCGCGGGGGACCTACATCTTCCCGCCGAAGCCGTCGTTGCGGCTGGTCGCCGACACCTTCGCGTACTGCCGCACGGAAGTGCCGAAGTGGAACACGATCTCCATCTCCGGCTACCACATGGCGGAGGCCGGCGCGACGCCCGTGCAGGAGATCGCGTTCACGTTGGCCAACGGCGTCGACTACGTACGCGCGGCGATCGCGGCCGGCCTGGCGGTGGACGACTTCGCACCCCGCCTGTCGTTCTTCTTCGTCGCCCGCACGACGCTGCTCGAAGAGGTGGCGAAGTTCCGCGCGGCCCGGCGCATCTGGGCCAGACTGATGCGCGAGGAGTTCGGCGCGCAGGATCCGAAGTCGATGATGCTGCGGTTCCACACCCAGACCGCCGGCGTGCAGCTCACCGCGCAGCAGCCCGAGGTCAACCTCGTCCGCGTCGCGGTGCAGGGGCTCGGCGCCGTGCTGGGCGGCACGCAGTCGCTGCACACGAACTCCTACGACGAGGCGATCGCGCTGCCCACCGAGAAGGCCGCCCGGCTCGCGCTGCGCACCCAGCAGGTGCTCGCCTACGAGACCGATCTGACCGCCACCGTCGACCCGTTCGCCGGCTCGTACGTCGTCGAGGCGATGACCGACGAGATCGAGGCGCAGGCGGTCGCGCTGATGGAGCGGGTCGGCTCCTACGGCTCGGCGGTCGACGCGATCGAGGCGGGCTTCCAGAAGAACGAGATCGAGACCTCGGCCTACCGGGTCGCCCAGGAGATCGACAGCGGCGCGCGGGTGGTGGTCGGGCTCAACCGGTTCACCATCGCCGAGGAGGAGCCGTACGAGCCACTGCGGGTCGACCCGGCGATCGAGGCCGCCCAGGCCAAGCGGCTCGCCGCGATCCGGGAGTCCCGCGACGCCGCCGCCGTCGATCGGGCGCTGGCCGCGGTCAGGAGTGCGGCGGCCGGCACCGACAACGTGCTCTACCCGATGCGGGACGCGCTGCGGGCGTACGCCACGGTGGGCGAGGTTTGTAATGCGCTTCGCGAGGTATGGGGCGTCTACCACCCGGTCGAGCGGTTCTGACCGGACGCTTGTTACGGTGCGTTAAACTCGCACGGGCACGGGGCAGTGACGCTGAGCAACCAAGATCTGGCGTACCCGCTGTGCGGCAATGAGTCCCCGGAACGTGTCAGCGTAAGTCGCCTCACCCGGCAAGGTGACCATCAGCCGGGTAGATTCAGACCAGATACCCGGATTTCGCGCGCGATCGGCGGCGTGCCCGTGACCGCCACCACCATCACGCGTTGTAGGAGGTGTGGGACAGTTGGCCGGTTTCAATGCGCCCGCCGACGCATCCCCGCAGCTCGACGAACGCTCTCACCAGGGCTTTCGTGACCCTGCGCTATCCGATCACTACCATAATGATGTTGCGCAGCGTCACCGTCGGAGGTCTAGGCTAGCCAAGTCCCATTCCGCCCAGAGTGATCGAGAATTTCACGTGACGAGTGCGTTGACGCTGCCGCCCAACGGCAGCCAGCTGGCGTCCTCATGGCCCGAGACACCGCCCGGGGCCGACCCCCTCCCAGGTCAGCTCGACCGCTGGCTAGCCGCCCGGGGCGCCGAACTCGTAGCCGTACGTCGTCACATCCACGCCCACCCGGAGCTCTCCCACCAGGAGTTCGAGACCGCGTCGCTGGTCGCCCGGGAGCTGGCCGTCGCCGGCCTGTCGCCGCGCCTGCTGCCCAAGGGCAACGGCGTGATCTGCGACGTCGGCGAGGGCGACCGGGTGATCGCGCTCCGCGCGGACCTGGACGCCCTCCCGCTGCCCGACGGCAAGGACGTGCCCTACCGGTCCACCGTCGACGGTGTCGCGCACGCCTGCGGCCACGACGTGCACACGACGATCCTGCTCGGCACCGGCCTGGCGCTGGCCCAGCTCGCCGAGCGCGACGAGCTGCCCGGCCGGGTCCGGCTGCTGTTCCAGCCCGGCGAGGAGTGCATCCCGTCCGGCGCCCCCGAGGTCATCGCGGCCGGCGGGCTCAAGGACGTCGCCGCGATCTACGCGCTGCACTGCGCGCCCCAGCTGCCGGTGGGCCTGGTCGGCGTGCGCTCCGGCCCGTTCACCGCGGCCGCCGACACGATCGAGGTCAACCTGCGCGGCAAGGGCGGGCACACCGCCCGGCCCCACCTGACCACCGACCTCGTGCACGCGATGGGCCGCGTGATCGTCGACGTCCCGTCGCTGCTCGACCGCCGCGTCGACGCCCGCGCCGGCGTCTCGATGGTCTGGGGCCGGGCACACGCGGGCGAGGCCTACAACGCGATCCCGGCCGAGGCCAACCTCAAGGGCACGGTCCGCATCCTCAACCGCGAGGCCTGGCGCGAGGCACCCGAGCTGATCACCAAGCTGATCCGCGACGTGGTCGCCGCCACCGGCGCCGAGGTCGACGTGAAATACACCCGTGGCGTGCCACCGGTGATCAACGACCGGATGGCCACCGCCGTCGTCGCGGGTGCGGCCGGTGCCGCGCTCGGCCCCGACCGGGTGGTCGAGGCCGAGATCAGCATGGGTGGCGAGGACTTCGCCTTCTATCTGGAGCAGGTGCCCGGCGCGATGATCCGGCTCGGCACCACGCCGCAGGGCGTGGAGGTCAAGCCCGACATCCACCAGTCGACGTTCGACGTCGACGAGCGGGCGATCGGGTACGGCGTGCGCGTCATGGTGCACACCGCCCTGGCCGCCCTCGCCGCCGGCACGTTCTAGTCCTTCTCGGCGTCTTCCCGGACCGGCTCGTCGACGGCCGTCGCCTGGGTCGGAATGGCCGGACCGGCGAGCACGGGTCGCGGGCGCCGGCGGCGCACGTAGACGAAGACCAGCAACGCCAGGCCCGCCAGGACCAACCACGGCACCAGCGCGCCCACGACGGTCAGTGCCACACCCAGGGTGGCCGTGAAGGCGTTCCAGCCCGCCTTCAGGCCGGCCAGGAAGCCCGTGTCGTCGTCGTCCGGCGGCGGGGCCGGTGCCTGTGCCTCGGGGCCGAGCAGGGTCGCCGTGATCGTGGACAGCGCGGTCAGGTCGTCGAGCCGGCGCTTCTTGCCCTCCAGCGACGCCAGGTCGGCCTCGCGCTTGCCCAACTCGTTCTCCAGGGAGACCAGGTCGTTGATGGTCTTCGCCTGGGCGAGCAGGCGGCGGGCGCTCTCGACGCGGGCGCGCTGGGTGGTGATCCGGGCGTCGAGGTCGACCACGTCCTCGGTCACGTCCTGGGTGCTGATCTCCCGCCGGTCGTCGGTGCCCTTGCCGGCGATCTCGTCGACGACCGCGGTGAACCGGTTGGCCGGGACCCGCAGGGTGAGCACCGCCTCGGACCGGCCGCCGTCGTCGGTGCGCTTGTCGCCGCCCACGAACCCGCCCGCGCCGGTGACCAGCGAGGTGATCTCGGCCGCGGTGCGCTCGACGTTGTCCACCCGGACCATGATCGAACCCGTGTAGATGATCTGCCGCTGGTCGACCTGCAACTCGACGCCGCCGGCACCGCCCTCCTGGGCCTTCGCCGCCTCCGGTGCGGCCCCGGGCACCTGCTCGGCCACCTTGCCCTCGCCGCCGGCCTGCGACATGTCGACCGCGTCCCGCCCGGAGTTGCCGTCGCCGGCCGCCGCCGGCGCCACCGCGGAGCCAGCCGCTCCCGAGTCCTCGCTCGCCGAGCACCCGGCCAGGGCCAGTGCCGCCGCCAGCCCACCGGCCGCCAACGCGGCCAGCGCCCGCCCCCGTCGTACGCTGCCCATATCAGTCCCCTCCGAATCGTGTGCGGTTCGTCGGTCAGACGTGCCGCGTGCGCACGCCGGTTCCGGCAGACTCGCCAGGGGACATCACGATTCGGCACCCAGGGGGTCACGAGATGCGACTGACCAAGTTTGGCCATTCCTGCGTACGCGTCGAGCAGGACGGTGCCGTGCTGGTCATCGATCCGGGCGGGTTCACGGAACGGGCCGCACTGGACGGTGTCGACGCCGTCCTGATCACCCACGAGCACCCGGACCACCTCGACGTCGACGCGGTCGCCGACGCGCTCGCGAAGCGGCCGCAGGTCACCGTCCACACCAACGCCGACGTCGCCGCCAAGCTGGCGCAACTGGGTGACGTCGTCACCGCGGTCGAGACTGGACAGTCCTTTTCGGCCGCCGGCATGTCGGTGCGCGCGTTCGGCGGCGTGCACGCCGAGATCCACCCCGACATCCCGCGGATCGCCAACCTCGGCTTCCTCGTCGGCGACTCGGTCTACCACCCGGGTGACTCGTTCGACGTGCCCGAGGGCGTGCGGGTAGAGACGCTCTTCGTGCCCGTATCGGCGCCCTGGCTGAAGATCAGCGAGTCCGTCGACTTCGTCCGCGCGGTCGCGCCGCGCCGGGCCTTCGCGCTGCACGACGGGATCGTCAACGACGCGGGCGGCAAGCTCGTCGACGGCGTGCTCGGCCGCCTGCTCAAGGTCGACTACCAGCGCCTGGCGCCGGGTACGAGCGTCGATGCCTGATCCCGTCGTCGAGCTCTACTCCGCACCGCCGGACGGTTTCGTCGCCGCCCGCGCCGAGCTGGTCGCCGCGGCCAAGGCCGCCGGGCAGAGCGACCGGGCCAAGCAGCTCGGCAAGCTGCGCAAGCCGACCGTCGCCGCCTGGGTGGTCAACCTGCTGGCGATCCGCCGGCCCGAGCTGGTCGACCAGCTCGTCGAGCTGTCCGCCGCGCTGCGGTCGGCCCAACGCCAGCTCAAGGGCGACGCGCTGCGCGAGCTGACCCGGCAGCGCCGCGAGGCGGTCGGCGCGCTGGTCAAGGAGGCGGTCGCGCTGGCGACCAAGGCCGACCCCGGCAACCGCGGCAAGCTGCCGGTCGCCGAGGTCGAGGCGACGCTGACGGCCGCCGTCTCCGACGCGGAGGTCGCGGAGCAGGTCCGCTCGGGCCGCCTGGTGCGGGCCGCGAGCTACGCCGGTTTCGGCGAGGTGCCGCGGCCGCAGCTGCGCCTGGTCACCGACGAGGCGCCGGAACCGCCGGCCGAGGAGGAGGAGGACGACGCCGGCGCACGGCGGTCCGCCGAGGCGGAGCGGGCCGCCCGCCGGCGCGCGATCGAGAAGGAGCTGACCACGGCCCGGGCCGCGGAGAAGACGACCGGCAAGGAGCTGGACCAGGCCACCAAGGCCGAGACCGACGGCGCGGCCGCGGTCGAGCAGGCCGCGCCGCCATGAACATCACGGCCGTGTCGCCCGCCTCACCCGTTCCATCGTCGCCCCCTCAGACGCCTCAGGCTC
>NZ_JBFAIU010000145.1:0-17670 GCF_040654855.1 Asanoa sp. NPDC050611 | reverse complement strand
CTGGCGTTCTTCTTCCAGATCCACGACCCGTCGACGCTGAACCGGCAGGGCAACGACATGGGGACGAGCTACCGGTCCGCCGTGGCTGAGCGGGTGCGAGATGTTCGGCGCGCTCCGCGGCCACGAGGTCCGCACGTCGCTGCTGGGCCCGACACCGGTCGTCTCCTGACCGGCGGGAGCGCCTGCCGGGCTGCGACGCCCCACACGGTTCTCGCGTGGCACACGTCCGGCTCTTGTCGGTGCTTCCGTTTTGGCGGGCGCGACGGTGATCAGCCGCCTGCTAAGGTCCCAGCCATGTTCCTCCTTCGTGCGTAGGCCGACGCCGGCCGCACCGTCCCGTGCGTGCCCGTGGCGTCCCTACCCACCCACGGCGTCCATCGGCGACGCCGAACATCCCGAGGAACAGAACTCCGATGTCCTACCGTGCCGTGCTGCGTACTCCGCATGCCCTTCGTACCTTCCTAGCGGCCCTGGTCGGCCGCCTTTCCTACGGCGTCGTCTTCGTCTCGCTCACCGTCGCGATCACGGTCGCGACCGGCTCCTACGCCGTCGCCGGCGGCGCCATCGCGCTGTTCGGGCTCGGCGGTGTGCTCGTCGCGCCGCTGCGGGCCGGGCTGGTCGACCGGTACGGGCCGCGGCGGGTGCTGCCACCGCTGGCCGTCACCTACGCCGGCCTGCTCGCCGGCCTCGCCGCCACCACCTGGCGACCCGGCACGCCCGGCTGGGTGCTGATCGTGCTCGCCGCCGTGGCCGGTGCCGCCGCACCGCCGCTCGGGCCCGTGATGCGGGCCATGTGGAGCCAACTGCTGCCCGACGAGGCCGGGCGGCAGCGGGCCTTCGCCCTCGACACCGTCGTCGAGGAGCTGCTGTTCGTGACCGGTCCGCTGGTGGCCGGTCTGTGCATCGCCGCCGGCGCGCCGGCCGCCGGGGTCGCGCTCGCCGCCGCGCTCGTGCTCACCGGCACGCTGGCGATGGTGTCGTCGCCGGTCGCCCGGGCCTGGCCGCGGGTCGAGGCCGGCGCGGTCGTCGCGGTGCGGGTCAACCGGGCGCGCCTCGAGCCGGTGCTCGTCGCGAGCGGGCTCGGGCTCGGGTTGGGCGCGTTGGGCCTGCTGATCGTCGCGTTCGCGACCGAACGCGACCAGACCGCCGCAGTGGCCTGGATCGAGGCGGCGTTGGCGGCCGGGAGCGCGGTCGGCGGCATCGCGTACGGGGCGCGCACCTGGGCCGCGTCCCAGCGCACCCAGCTCGCCCTGCTGGTCGTCGCGCTGGCCGGCGTCCTGGCGGTCGCCGGGCTGGCGCCGGGCGTCGCCGCACTCGCCGCCGCGGCGGCGCTGGCGGGGCTGTTCGTCGCGCCGACGCTGACCATCGCGTACCTGCTGGCCGACCGGTCGGTGCCGGCCGCGGCGCGTACCCGGGCGGGCACCTGGGTCAACACGGCCTTCAACGCCGGCTCGTCGGGCGGCAGCGCGGCGGTCGGCCTGCTGATCAGCCGGGCGCCGTTGCCGGTCTGCTTCGCGGCGGCGGCGATCCCGTTGCTGCTGTCGGCTGTGCTGCCGGCGCTACACGAACGCGTGGACCAGCAGGTAGAGGCCGATCCCGGTGCCGAACACGACGATGACCGCCTTGAGCACCTTGCTGGGGAGGCGGCGGGCTAGGCGGGCGCCGACGTACCCGCCGACCAGCGCGGCCGGCGCCAGCACCGCCACGGTCGCCCAGTTTACGGGCCCGAACAGGGCGAACACGACGACGGTGGTCACACCGACGGTCGCGGAGAGCACGTTCTTCACGGCGGTGACGCGGGCCATGTTCTCGTCGAGCACGAGCGCGAGCCCGGCGACGAACAGCACACCGAGCGCCGCGCCGAAGTATCCACCGTAGACACTGCCGACGCCGACGATGCCGTACAGCATCGCCCGCTGGCGGGTCAGGCTGATCCGCGCCGGATGGCCGACGACGCGGCGGAGCTGGTCCTGGAACGCCAGCACCGCGGTCGCGCCGAGCACGAGGAACGGCACGACCATGTCGAACGCGGCCTCGGGCGTGATCAGCAGCAGCACGCACCCGGCGATGGCGCCGCCGACGGCCACGGGCAGGAGCAGCAACGTCCGCCGCTCCTGCCCGCGCAGCTCCTTGCGGCTTCCGTACACGGCGGCGAAGTAGCCCGGACACACCGCGACGCTGTTGCTGACGTTGGCCGGGACCGCCGGCAGACCGACCCCGAGCAGGGCCGGGAAGGTGATCAGCGACCCCCCACCGGCGATCGCGTTCATGAACCCGGCCGCCAACCCGGCGGCGAGCAACAGAACGGCATGCAGGAGATCCATCGGAGGGCAGCCTAACGGCACCGGTAGGATGGGGCATGACGGGCGAGTCGGCTGGGCGGTCGCGTCGGCGGTCCCACGGGGCCGTCGCCGAGGAACGTCCGGACTCCGCAGGGCAGGGTGGTTGTTAACGGCAACCCGGGGTGACCCGCGGGAAAGTGCCACAGAAAACAGACCGCCAGGCGTACACGCCTGGTAAGGGTGAAACGGCGGGGTAAGAGCCCACCAGCGCACCGGGCGACCGGAGCGGCTTGGTAAACCCCACCCGGAGCAAGGCCAAAAGGGTGGTCCGACCGACAGGCTGGACAACCTGCGCAGGCGTTCGAGGGCGGCCCGCCCGAGCCTGCGGGTAGGCCGCTCGAGCCTGCCGGCGACGGCAGGCCTAGATGGATGACCGCCACCCGCCGCGCGAGCGGCGGGAACAGAATCCGGCGTACAGGCCGACTCGCCCGTCACCCTGGAAGCCACCCTCGAACGCGACTCGAACGGCGTCCAGGTCCGTCAGCACCGGTCGAGCCGCCAGCCCGGAACCAGTCGCGCCGCCTGTTGATCCCAGGTTCCGCCGGGCAGCGGCCATGCCCGGGTCCGGCCATCGCCGCGTATGACGTCGTTCAGCTGACCGGCGAACCGGCGGGTGACGTCGGCGATGCGCGTGGTGACGCGGCTCTCGTAGTCGCGAATCAGATGGCGCTGCACAGCCGTGGCGGCGGCCGGGTCAGGGGCCGGAGCGAGGACGACCACCGCCGGCAGGGTGTCCTCGGCCGACGCCGCGGCGATCCGGTCGTGCCCGTCCAGCACGAGCAACGTGTTCAGCCCGCTCACCCACCACAGCAGGGCCGGGGGCATGATGCGGCCCTGGTCGGGGTCAACCGCGGTCAACCGCTGCCAGTGAGCAACGGCGTCCGCCTCACGCCGCGATGGTACGACCGGCCCCGGACCCTGGGGTCCCGCTCGCCCTCTACGTCGTCTCGTTGCTGGTCGCGGTCATGGCCGCGCGGGAGATGCCGCCGCGTGCACGGTCGTACAACTCCTCCAGCAGTCCCGTCTGTTTGCGCACGTCGAAATGAGCCGTCACGTGCTCGCGAGCAGCCGCACCCAGCCGCGCCTGCAGCCCCTCGTCCCCCAGCAGCACACCGAGGTTCTCGGCGAGGGCGGCCCGGTCCCCCTCCGGCGAGAGCAACCCCGTCGACCCGTCCAGCACCGCCTCCGGGATGCCGCTGTGGAGCGTCGCCACCGTCGGCAACCCCGCGCTACCCGCCTCCAGGATCGTCGTCGGCAGGCCTTCCGAGTCGCCGTCCGGCGCCGTGCGGGACGGGGCCGCGAGGATCCGCGACGACGCCAGGTAGTCGCGGACCGCCTCCGGTGGCTGCGCGCCCACGAACGTCGCGTCCAGGCCCAGTTCCGCCGCGCGGGCGCGGACCGGCTCCCAGAGCGGCCCGTCGCCGACCAGCAGCAGGCGCGCCGGGCGCTCCAGCAGGCCCGCCGCCTCCACCAGGTCGTCCACGCCCTTCTTGGCGACGAAGCGGCCGACGAACAGCACGTCCCAGCGCTTCGGCACACGGAGGTCCGCCGGCGGGATCGGGACGCCCGTGTGGTGGACCACCACCTTCGCCGGGTCGGCGCCCAGGGAGATCGCGCGGTCGCGGATGAAGTGCGAGACCGCGATCACCAGGGTCGCGCGTTCGAAGGCCTGCCGCAGGTGTCGCCGGTGGCGTACCCCGCGGGCGCCGGGCAGGGCGGCCTGCCTGGTCACGTCCTGGCCGTGCAGCGTCACCACCAGCGGGAGGCCGAGGCGGCGGGCGGCGGCGCTGACCAACCAGCCGTTGTCGCCGAAGTGGGCGTGCACCAGGTCCGGCGACAACCCCGAAAGCACGGCTTCCAGGCGCGGCGACAGGCCCGTCAGCTTCAGGCCTGCCAGCGAGGCGCGGCCGCGTGGGTCGTCCCCGAAGGCGATGACGTCCGTGTCGCGGGCGACCGGCGACAGGACTTTGACCGCGCCGAGGTAGCGCGGGTGCCACCGGGTCAGCGAGTCCGCCTGGTTGCGGACAAACGTCTCCGAACCGGGCAGCAGGTGGCTGCGCCAGATGACCACCGAGGGATGTGGCATGCGCCGAACCTACTGTGGGACGGCGCCGCGCGGCACGGCCCGTGGTGGCCGCCGGGTTAACGGGCGATGCCAACCGGATGTCCGGGCGGTTCGGCTGTCGGCAGCGGCGGAATCCGGCACGCCCTGCCGTACACTCGCCCGCACCGGCCGGCCAGACATCACGGGAGATTCGTTCATGCAGCGACCGCAGCGGGTGGTCATGCTCGTCGACAACGCGGTCGAGGGGGACTCCCGGGTGCAGAAGGCCGCCCGGTCCGCCGCCGACGCGGGCTGGGACGTCACGCTGCTGGGGTGCGCCCGCGCCGCCGAGGAGAAGACCTGGCGGCTCGGCGACGCCGAGGTACGCGTGCTCCCGATGGGCAACCACGCACCCGCCGCGGGCCTGCGCGGCCGGCTCGTCAGCCGGGGCGGGCTGCCCCTGCGCGCCGCGCGGCTCGCCCGCCGGCCGGTCGAGCACGCCCAGGTCGCGTTCTGGCGCTCGGTGCGGGGCGACCGGTCGTGGCGGAAACTCGAACCCGGGCTCTGGGGGTACGAGCGCCTCTTCGGCCCCGTCATCGACGAGCTCCAGCCCGATCTGATCCACGCGCACGACTTCCGCATGCTCGGCGTGGCCGCCCGGGCGAAACAGCGGTCGACCAGGCCGGTGCGGCTCGTCTGGGACGCCCACGAGTGGCTCCCCGGCGCCAAGCCGCGGCGCGACAACGTCCGCTGGCTGCCCGCCCACCTCGCCTACGTCAACGAGTACGTGGGCCAGGCCGACGCCGTGGTCACGGTCTCGGACACCCTGGCGGAGCTGCTCCAGCGCGACCACGACCTGCCCGAGCGCCCGGGGGTGCTGCTCAACGCGCCGCTCGCCGACACCGAGGCGGGCGCACCGGACCTGCGGGAGCGCTGCGGCGTCGACCAGGACACCCCGCTGCTGGTCTACAGCGGCGCGCTGGCCGTACAACGTGGCCTGGACACGGTCGTCGACGCTCTTCCCCGCCTGCCCGGCGTGCATCTGGCCCTCGTGGTCGGCGACCTCACCGCCCCTTACCTGCTCCAGCTGCTGGCCCGGGCCGAGCGACGAGGCGTGGCCGACCGGGTGCACGCCGTCCCGTACGTACCCTATCGGCAGTTGGTCGAGTTCCTCGGCGGCGCCGACGTCGGGCTGATCCCGCTGCACCACTGGCCGAACCACGAGATCGCCCTGATCACGAAGTTCTTCGAGTACTCGCACGCCCGGCTGCCGATCGTGGTCAGCGACGTGAAGACCATGGCGCGGACCGTGCGGGAGACGGGCCAGGGCGAGGTGTTCAAGGCGAAGGACGAGGCAGATCTGGTCCGCGCGATCCAGGCCGTGCTCGCCGATCCGAAGCGCTACCGGGCGGCCTACGAGGGGCCGGACTCGCCGCTGAAGGAGTGGACCTGGGAGGCGCAGGCGCGGCACCTCGACGCGCTCTACCGCAGGCTCCTGGGGACCGACACGCCCGCGGAGACCCGGTGACGGTCCCCGACGTCAGCGTCCTGGTGGCCGTCTACAACACCATGCCGTACCTGACCGAGTGCCTGGACTCGCTGGTGGCGCAGACGATCGGGCCCGAGCGGCTGCAGATCGTCGCGGTCGACGACGGTTCTACGGACACCAGCGGCGCCGAGCTCGACCGGTACGCCGCCCGCCACCCCGGCCTGTTCACCGTCGTGCACCAGCCCAACTCGGGCGGCCCGGCCCGCCCGTTCAACCGCGGCCTGGACGCGGCCACCGGCCGGTACGTGTTCTTCCTCGGCGCCGACGACCACCTCGGCCCGGACGCGCTGCGCCGGCTGGTCGAGGCGGCCGACCGGTGGGAGTCCGATGTGGTGCTCGGCCGGGTGGTCGGGGTCAACAGCCGCCACATCTACCAGGACATCTTCGCCAGCACGCAGGCCGACGTCGACCTCTACGACTCGCCGCTGCCGCGGTCGCTGGCCAACACCAAGCTGTTCCGGCGCGCGCTGCTGGACAAGCACGCCATCCGCTACCGCGAGGACCTGCCGCTCGGCAGCGACCTGCCGTTCACGCTCGCGGCCTGCTTCCACGCGCGGCGCATCTCGGTGCTGGCGGACTACGACTACTACTTCGCGGTGCGCCGGCACCAGGCCACCAACATCACCTACCTCAGCCGGCACGCGGACCGGTTGCGGACGGTCGAGGCCACCACGGCGTACGTGGCCGAGCTGATCCCGGCCGGCCGCCGGCGCGACGCCGTCCTGGCCCGCCGCTTCGACCACGAGATCGCGAAGCTGCTCGAGGACGACCTGCTGGCGCTCGACCGGGAGACCCAGGAGCTGGTCCACGCCGGCATCGGTCGTCTGGTCCGCACCCATCTCACGGACGCGATCGCGGCCGAGCTCAACGCCGAGACGCGGATCCGGCTGGCGCTGACCCGCGACGGCAGCGTCGACGACCTCCTCGCGGTGATCCGGCAGGACGCCGAGATCGGCGTGCCGCCCACGGTGGTGGAAGGCGAGCGGCGGTACGCGGCCTATCCGGGGTTCCGCGGCGCCGGCGGTCCACCGGACGAGGTTTTCGAGGTCACCGGCGTGCCCGACTGGTCCGCCAAGCTCGACGCCACGGCGCTGGCCTGGGAGACCGACGAGCAGGGCGACCGGGTGCTCACCGTCACGGCGAAGCGCACCGACGCGGGGCCGCTCGCGGTCAGCGCCGAGGAGATCCCGGGCGACGTCACGCCGCTCGACGACACCACGCTGCGGATCCGGTTCCGCGTCGCCGACCTGCTCGCCAACACGCCGAGGACGGGCCGGCGGCGGGCGGTCTCCGCGCAGCCGGGAGAGTTCGACCCGACGCGCGCGGTCGGCGCCGCGACGGCCACCGGCGCGGCCGGCGCGGCCGCTGTCCGGGCTCCCGGGGTGCACACCACCAACCCGCTGGTGCGCCGCCGGGGCACGCGCCTGTTCGTGGTCACCCCGGTGCGCGACACGTCCGGCCGCCTGATGGTCTCGGTCGTCCCGGTCACCGCGGCCCGGGTCACCGCCCAGCTTCGCCGGGCGCTGCGCCGGTAAGCGTCAGCGCAGGTGCGACGTGTCGTTGACCGTCCGCACCGCGACACCGCCGTCCGGCCACCTGTCCATCGTGGACACACCGGCCGGGTCGAGGTAGAGCCGGTGCAGGAAGCCGGGACCGCCGGCGAGCGCGTCCTGCAGGATCAGCTTGATCGGCGACACGTGGGAGACGACGACCACGGCGCTCGACGGGTACGCGGCCAGCAGCGCGGTCGTCGCCCGCCGGGCCCGGGTGGCCACGGCCGTGAACGACTCCCCGCCCGGCGGGGCCACCGACGGGTCGGCGAGCCAGGCGTCCAGCTCGACCGCCCAGCGCGCCCGTACCTCCGCGAACGTCAGACCTTCCCACTCGCCGAAGTCGCACTCGACCAGGTCGTCGTCGACGCGGATCGGCACGCCCCCACCCAGCTCGGCGGCGATCGCCGCCGCGGTGGACCGGCACCGGTCCAGCGGCGAGGTGACGACCGCGACCGCGTCGGGCGCCCGGGCCGCGACCAGCACGCCGGCCGCCGTGGCCTGCGCCTCGCCCACCGTCGACAACGGGATGTCGCCGCGTCCGGAGTAGCGCCCCTGTGACGTGAACGCCGTCTCCCCGTGCCGCACGAGCAGCATCCGGGTGGCGCCCTCCAGCGGCCGGGGCTCCCACGACCGGGGCGCCGACGCTGCGGCGGGCTCGGCGGTGGCAACCGGAGCGATCCCGGCCGCGGCGTCCATCGCCGCGTTGGCGAGCGCGTCCGCGTGGGTGTTCCGCTCGCGCGGCACCCAGGTGAACGACACGCGGTCGAAGCGGGCGACGAGCGAGGCCGCCTCGGCCGCCAGCGGACGCAGCCCCGCGTTCTTGATCTGCCAGCGGCCGGACATCTGCTCGACCACGAGCTTGGAGTCCATCCGCACGTCGGCCTCGGCCGCGCCCAGGTCGACAGCGGCCTGCAGGCCCGCGATCAGGCCACGGTATTCCGCGACGTTGTTGGTCGTGATCCCCAGCGCCTCGGACCGCTCGACCAGCACGTCACCGGAGCCGGCCCGGACCACTGCCCCGTAGCCGGCTGGGCCGGGATTGCCGCGTGCGCCGCCGTCGGCCTCGATGACCACCCGGCCCGGGGCACTCACAGGCCGGACTCCGCCGTACGCACCATGATCCGTCGGCATTCCTCACACCGGACGACCTCGTCCGGGGCGGCCGCCTTGATCCGCGCCCGGTCCGCGCCGGACAGCTCGATCCGGCAGCCGCCACACCGCCCGGCGGTCAGCAGGGCCGCGCCCAGGCCGCCGGAGGACTCGCGGATCTTGTCGTACAGCCCGAGGAGGTCGGCCGGGATGTCGGCCGCGACCGGCCCGCGGGCCGAGATCCGCGACTGCTCGTCGGCGTCGATCTCGGCCAGGAGCTCGTCCCGGCGCACCTCGGTGTCGCCCCGCCGCTGCCGGGCACCGTCCTGCCGGCCGGTCACCTCGTCGAGGGCAGCCTGGGCCGTCTCGCGCTGCTCCATCAGCTCGAGCTCGCTGTCCTCCAGCTCCGACTGGCGCCGGGTGAGCGAGACCACCTCGTGCTGCAGGGCCTCCAGCTCGCGGGCGGGGCCGCTGCCCATGGTCAGGCGGGCCTCGTCGCGATCCTTGCGGGCGCGTACCTGATCGACGTCCTTCTCCACCCGGGCGATGTCCCGGTCGAGGTCGTCGACGGCGACCTGGGCGCGGACCCGCTCGTCCTCGAGCGCGGACAGCTCCCGGGCCAGGGTCTCCAACTCGCCGTTCTCCGGCAGGGTCCGGCGCCGGTGCGCGATCTGGGCCAGCGCGGTGTCGATCGCCTGGAGATCGAGCAGCCGGCGCTGCGCCTGTGGTTCGGCCTTCACGGGAGCGGCTCCTTCGGCGAGGTGAAAACGGTGGACGCGGCGTGCAGCGTCCAGGGGTCGGTGTCGAGGTCGGAGACCAGCACGTCCACCTCAAGCGTGGCACGCAGCTGCGCGGCCAGGTCGTCGAGCCACGGACGCTCGGTCGCCCAGTGTGCCGCGTCGAGCAGCGCGGGGCCACCTCCGGCGACCGCCTCACTCGCCGGGTGGTGGCGCAGGTCGGCGGTGAGATAGGCATCGACCCCGGCCGCGGCGGCCGCGGCCAGGAACGAGTCGCCGGCACCGCCGCAGACGGCCACGCTCTCGATCACCCGGTCGGGGTCACCCGCGGCCCGCACCCCCCACGCGGTCCGCGGCAACACGGCGGCGGCCTGCGCGGTCAGGGCCGACAGCGGCCGCGGCACCGGCAGCCGCCCGATCCGCCCGACCCCGCGCGCGGGATCGTCGCCGGGCACGAGCGGCCGCAGGTCGACCAGCCCGAGCCGCCCGGCCAGCGCGTCGGAAACACCGGGCTCAGCCACATCGGCGTTGGTGTGCGCGGTGAACAGCGCCACGTCGTTCTTGATCAGATCGCGGACGATCCGTCCTTTGTAGCTGGTCGTGGCCACGGACGAGACGCCCCGCATCAGCAAGGGATGGTGGGCGACGATCAGGTCGGCCCCGACGGCCACCGCCTCGGCGACGGTCTCGGGCACGCAGTCGACCACGCACAACACGCGCTGGACGGACGCAGCCGGATCACCGACGACCAGACCCACCCGGTCCCACTCTTCCGCCCAGGCGGGCGGATAACGGTCATCAAGGGCCGCGGCCACCGCCGCCACAGTCGCGCTCATCGGCGCAGAGCTTACCGTCGCGACGCCTCGACGACGCCGACGCGGTGTCCGAGCGCCACACAAGATTCAAACGACGGCGACCATTCGGGACTCGGGTCCGCCGTGGGCACGACCGTCGCTCCCGCCAGACACCGCTCCGCTTCGCTCCGCTGCCAGGTCCGCGGTTGGCAGGACCCGCGGGGGTTACCCGCACGCGGACCGCTCCGCTGCAGGTCCACGATCTGCAAGACCTGGGGCGTTCCGCACGCGGACCGCTCCGCTCCCACGTCCACGATCGGCAAGACCCGCGGGGTTACCCGCACGCAGACCGCTCCGCTCCCAGGTCCACGATCGGCAAGACCCCCGGGGTTATCCGCACGCAGACCGCTCCGCTCCGAGGTCCACGATCGGCAAGACCCCCGGGGTTATCCGCACGCGGACCGCTCCGCTCCGAGGTCCACGATCGGCAAGACCCCCGGGGTTACCCGCACGCGGACCGCTCCGCTCCGAGGTCCACGATCGGCAGGACCCGGGGCGTTACCCGCACGCGGACCGCTCCGCTCCCAGGTCCACGATCGGCAGGACCCGGGGCGTTACCCGCACGCGGACCGCTCCGCTGCCACGTCCGCTGTTGGCAGGACCGCGGGGGTTGCCCACCCGCGGACCGTCATCCGCTGCCAGGTCCGCGATCGGCAAGACCCGCGGGGTTACCCGCCCACGGACCGCTCCGCTCCCGGGTCCGCGATTGGCAAGATCCGGGGCGTTCCGCACGCGGACTGCTCCGCTCCCAGGTCCACGATCGGCAGGCGGGGGGGTGCCCACCCGCGGACCGTCATCCGCTGCACGGTCCGCGGTTGGCAGGACCCGCGGGGTTACCCGCCCACGGACCGCTCCGCTGCCAGGTCCGCGGTTGGCAGGACCCGAGGGTTACCCGCCTACGGACCGCTCCGCTGCCACGTCCGCTGTTGGCAGGACCCGCGGGGGTTGCCCACGCAGACCGTCATCCGCTGCCAGGTCCGCAGTGGGCCGGCCCACTGGGCCGACCGTCATCCGCTCCAGCAGATACCAGTGCATCCGCGGCGTGGTCCGGGACCTCGATCTGTTGGCCCCCAACCCGCACCTGCCGATGTTCGTGGGCTGCTGCGCGGCCAGCTACGTCGCCGCGTGGCCAGGGCGGTCGCGCGCGGCGTGGCGGTGATCAGGCGGGGCCGTCGCCTTTGAGGGCTGAGAAGAGTAGGCGGTCGTGCCAGTGGCCGTGGATCAGGACGTGGTCCCGGAGGTGGCCTTCCTGGCGCATGCCGATCTTGGTGAGTACGCGGGCCGATCCGGCGTTGTCCGGGTCGCAGGTTGCAATGATCTTGTGTAGGCCGAGCTGGTCGAAACCCAACCGCAGCATCGCCGCGGCGGCTTCCGTGGCGAGACCCTCGCCCCAGCGTGGCCGGGCCAGGGCGTAACCCGTGCCCGCCTGCTGGTAGGCCACGTTCGTGACGCGTAGCTCGACCGAGCCGATGAGCGTCTGGTCGGCGCGGTCCGTCACCGCCAGCGCGAACCGGATCCGTGGTCGCCGCCCCGCGTCCCGGACGGCGTCGCGGAGGAAGGCCGCCGTGTCGGCCGGGGTGTTCGGGCCCCATTCGGTGTAGCGGGTCACCTCGGGGTCACTCGCGAACGCGTGCACCGCCGGGTGGTCGTCGACGCGAAAGTCCCGCAGCAGAAGCCGGGACGTGTGTATGTGCACAGGGCGCCGTCAGCCGGGGCGGGCGACCGGGGCGCGGTGGTCGCCGGAGAGGCGAGTGTCCAGGGCGTCCAGGGACAGGTGCCACGGAAAGACGTCCAGGAGGTCCGCGCCCGTGCCCGGTGGGTGCAGCGGCAGGACCTCGTCGCCGAAGAGGACTGTGATGTCCCACGAGCGTAGGCGGGCCAGGGACTCGCGGAACGCCGGGTGGGCGCCCATCGCGACGTTCGTGAAGGGCATCACGACGATGGGCAGGCCCTTTCCCTGACCTTCCACCACCAGGCCCAGGGCCAGCGTGTCGGCGATGCCCGCGGACCACTTGTTGACCGTGTTGACCGTGGCCGGGGCGACGATGATCGCGTCCGGGGACGGCAGCACGTCCGGGTCGCCGGGGTTCTTGTAGAACGATCGCACCGGGTGGCCGGACAACCCGGCCAGCGCCGGCACGTCGACGAACTTGCGGCCGTCGGGCGTCGTGACGACGCAGACGTCCCAGCCCCGTTGTTTTGCCAGGTCGACCAACCGGCCCACGCCGCGGGAGATCGGCGAGCCGCAGCAGATCGCGTAGAGGACGCCTCTCATGCCGTCAACTAAACTCCGACGCCCATGTGTTCCGCCAGTTCGGCGACCGCCGGCGGTGGCGTGCCCCGGGTGCGCCGGAGCACGTCCGACATGACCTCGTGGGCGATCGGCCGGCAGCGGATCTCGGACGGCGCCAGCCGGTCGCCTTCCAGCAGCATCTCGCTGGCCTTCTCCACGTCACCCATCTGCGCGAAGCCGCGCGCGATGTCGAGCATGTGGTGGGCCCGGCGCTCCGGCAGCAGGCTGTTGAAGCCCTCCTGGTCGATGCCCTCGTGCACCTCGACCGCCGCCCGGCCCTCGCCCAGCTCGACCGCCGCCGCCGCGCGGTGCAGCTTGACGTTGGTCGGGCCGAAGCAGGTCCAGTAGTGGTTGTGGTCGCCGCCCATCTCGTCGGCCGCCTCTTCCGCGCCGTTGAGCAGGTCGCGGACGGTGGCGCCGTCGCCGATGCGGGCCGACGCCATCGCGCCCTGCAGCAGCAGCATCCCGTACACGGAGAGCCGTTCGGGTGTGCTGTCGTTGCCGCCGCCGGGTGCGAGCCGGTTCGCGATGTTGATGTTGACCTCGAGAGCCGGGCGGGCCCGGCCGAGCGCGAGCAGCGCGCAACCCACGCGGTGGGTGGCGGTGCCGGCGAGCAGCGGGTCGCCCGCCCGTTGGGAGACCGCGATGGACCGGTCCGCGGCCAGCCAGGCAAGCTCGTGCTCGCCCAGCTTGCGCAGCGACGAGGAGGCGATCTGGTAGACCTGCCCGAGCAGGTGCGCGGCCGGCTGGGCCTCGGTGCCCCCGGCGTACGCCGTGTCCGCCGCCTGTGCGTCGCGCAGCAGCTTGGGCAGCGCCCGCGCAAGCACGCCGTACTTCGCGTGCTGGAAGGTCAGCCACGCGTGGCTGACCGCCTTGCGCATCTCGGTCAGCGGCTGCGGGTTGGTCTGCGTGTCGAAGAACGCGCTGATCGAGTCGTAGCGCTCCAGCGCCGCGCGGATCTCCTCGACCTCGACCTGGTCGATGCAGTTGATCGCGTCCGGCCGGCGCTCCGGGTCCTTGCCGAGCAGGAGCTGGACGTCGAGCTGGAGGACGTCGGCGATCTCGTAGACCACCGAGAACTTGTCTAGCCGGCGGACACCCCGCTCGACCTTGTCGACCCAGCTCTTCGACTTGCCCAGCCGGTCCGCGAAGACCTGCTGAGACATCCGGCGCCGGGCGCGCCAGTAGGCGACGCGGCGACCGATTGGGAGCTCATCCATGTCCGTCCTCCCCCCTCGCTCGTACAGGGGCTGTCTGATTCGGGGCTTGCTGGGCGGTGTTGCGGATATCACCCGTTTGTGCCTATCGCACTCCGAGTGCGTTTCCGGTTACAGCTGCACTCGTAGTTTTCGATTGCAAGTTGCATTCGGCTCTCTGTCAAACGCAACGACCGCGTGTCGGTTCGAGATACGGCGCCGACCATCTGCTAGTGGGAGTCGGCCCCTGACGTAGGGAGTTTCTGACCATGCGGTGGACTATTCGACCACCATTCGCCCGAGTTGCGCTGCGTCGGTCGGCCGTGCGCTACGCCGACCACGAGTGGGACGTGGTGCCCGGCGCCTGGCTCGAGGGCGGCCGGTTCGCGTGCGAGCGGCCGGGCTGCCCGACGTCGAGCTGCCACCCGGCGGTCGACGGCTGGGAACGCCGGGCCATCGTGGACCCGTCCACGGTGGAGCGCTGGTGGCAGCGGCGCGCACACGCGGTGCTGCTGGCCACCGGGCACGCCTTCGACGTGCTCGAGGTGCCCAACAGCCTGGGCGGGCGCGTGCTGGCCGCCGCCCGCATGCACGCCGGCGTGCTCGGGCCGGGCCGGTTGCAGGTGCGCGGCCCGGTGGCCGCGACGCCGGTCGGCCGGTGGATGTTCCTGGTGCGGCCGGGTGACCCGCTGCGGCCCGACCTGGAGAACTCGCTCGACGTGGTGCGACACGGCCATGGCTCGTGGGTGCCCGCCCCGCCGACCCGGCTTCCCGAGGGCGCCGTGCGCTGGGTGGTGCCGCCGGAGGAGGTGGCCTGGAGCCTGCCCGACTCGTACGCCGTGCAGCGGATGATCGTCGACTCGCTCTTCACCCATCTCGACCGGGTGCCGCACCTGCCGCGCCAGCTGTCCACCGCCCGCCGGGCCGCCTGAACCCGGGATCCCGGAATCCGGGATCCCGTCAACGAGACCGGTGAAGATCCCGTCAACAGGACGTGAACACCCGCACGTCCGGTCCGGCGACCGGTCGTTGATGCAGGTGGCAGCCCACATGGGGGCGCGGCGGGGAGGGGCACACATGCTAGGTGACAAGGTAACGGCGGCGTCCGTCGAGGTCGACCCCCTGAACGGCGGACTTCGATGCCAACGTTGGGCCGGCACCCGGCCCTCGGGATCGCGCCCGAGCGGCTCCCGGCCCACGGGCTCACGCCCCGCCGGCACCCACCGCCCGATCAAACGCTGACCGTACACGGGTTACCATGGTAGTGGTCTCAAGCTGCCGGTGACAGGGACAGCGTGCTGAGCTTCCGCCCTTCGTCAGTGACGACAACACCGGCATAACCGGCGAGCCGGGCGAGCCACGCCACACCGCCCTCCCCCATGGCCAGCGCCGCGGTGGCGTACGCGTCCGCCGTGCCGAGGTCCGGACCCACCACAGTGACCGAGCGCAAACCCTTCGCCGGCCGGCCGCGCCGCGGGTCGATCACGTGGTGGCCGCGCTCGTAGACGCCGGACGTCGCGACCGCGAGATCCGTGCCCGTGACCACGTGGCAGGTCGCCCGGGCGTTCCACGGGTGCCGGATGCCGACCCGCCACGGCCGCCCGGCCGGCGCGTGACCACGGATCCGCACGTCACCGCCCGCGTTGACACAGTGGTCGGTCACCCCGGCGGCGAGCAGCCGGTCGGAGGCGACCTGCGCGGACCATCCCTTCACGAACCCGGAGGGGTCGAGCCGGCCGGTGGCGTACGCGTCGAAGTAGCCGTCCGTCTCGCTCCACAGGTCGGCGCAGCGCGACAGCACGAACCGCAGGTCCGCGGACGCGTCCGCCAGCGCCAGCGAGCCGGCGTCGAGGCGACTGACCTCGCTGGTCGCCTTGTAGGTGCTGAACCGCGCGTCGACCAGGTCGAACCACGCGAAGACCTCGTCGAGCAACGTGACCGTCCCACCGGCGCCCAGCTCGACGCTGATCACCGTGCCCATGCACTCCCGCGCACGGAACTCAGTCACGCTCGCCCTTCTTCATCCGCTCGATGGCGACCCGCAGCGACTCGCGGTAGCTCTCGCTCGTCTCGGTCGCGCCCGACACCGTGTCGAGGTCGGCGCCCTGCTCCCGCAACGCCTCCTCGCGCATCTGCGTCTCCACCTGCGCGCTGAGCTGGTCCGACCGCGCCTCGAGGTCCGGCATCTCCAGCGTGCGCACGTCGGCGATCCGCTTGCCGTCGACCTCGATCACGACCTGGACCGCGCCGTACGGGTTCTCGACCCGCGGCCCGACCACCTTGTTGGACTTCGGCGGCGCGGGCGGCGGCGCGGCTTTCGTGGTCTTGCCGGTCCTGGGCTTCGCGGTCTTCGACGGTGCGGCCTTCCCGCCGGCCGAGGCGCCCGCCGGCTTGGCGGACGGCGGTGCCGAGGGCGTGCCGGACGGCGTGGGCCCGGCGTTGGCCGCGGCCACGGTGTCCGGCGCCGCGCCACCACCGCCCTTGGCCACGACCAGCAGCGAGGTGCCGGCGGCGAGCCCGGCTACGGCCAGCGCGGCACGGCGCACAGGAACTCCCTACAGTTCGAAGGCGGCAAGGTGGATCTTCTTGCGGCGTACGCCCGACCGCCGCACGATCTTCTGCGCCGACTCGACGAACCCGGCCGGACCGCACAGCCACACGTCCCGGCGCTCCAGGTCGGGCACGAGCTGACGCAGGCCGTTCGGGCTCATCACCTGGCGCGGTCCGGGGTCGGTGCGGGCGCCGATCACGTACCAGACGTCGACGTCCCGCGCCCGGGCTAGCCAGTCGATCTCGCGCTGGAGCACCACGTCGGCCGGGGTGCTGGCGCGGTAGATCAGCGTCGCGCCTGGCGGCAGCTCCTCCAGCATCGCCCGGATCGGCGTGATGCCGATGCCGCCGGCGATCAGCAGCGAGCGCGGTGCGGTGCGCTGGGCGGCGGTGAACGAGCCGCGCGGACCGATCGCGAGCACCCGCACGCCCGAGTCCAGCTCGCGCAGCTCGCGCGTGTAGGCGCCGACCACCTTGACGGTCAGCCGCAGCCACCGCCCGTTCTTGGCCGCGGAGACCGAGAACGGGTGCGACTGCCACCACAGCCCGCGGGCCATGAACCGGAAGCGGAACCACTGTCCACCCAGGACCTTGAGCCGGTCGAGGTTGCGACCGGTCAGGTAGATGGAGATCGTGTCCGGGCCCTCTGCGACCACGTCGGCCACGCGCAGCGCGTACCGCAGGTTGAAGACCACGGGCGCGATCACCCGGCCGTACGCCAGGATCACCACGACACCGACGTAGGCGGCGAGCCAGCCCGTGCGTACGACGCCGGGCTTGAACAGCTGTTGGCCCAGCGAGAACTGGTGCCCGAAGGACAGGTAGAGCACCAGGTAGGTGGACATGTGCAGCCACCGCCACAGCTCGTACGGCAGCGCGTTGCGCACCGCCCGGACCGAGAAGAGCCCGACCGCCGTGAGGATGCCGGCGGACAGGAACGCGGTGAGCATGTCGGGGACGCCGGTGATCAGGACGCGCGCCTCGACCAAGGGGTTGTAGCCGTCGAGGCGCCCGTAGCCGACCAGGATCAGCGCCATGTGCGCGAGCACCGCGAGGATCAGCGCGCCGCCGATGTCCCGGTGCCAGCGGGTCATCAGCTCCTCGCCGGCGAGCCGGTCGAGCAGCCGCAGGCGGCTCATCAGCAGGATCTGCACGAGCATCACGTAGCCGGCGACCAGGCCGACGATCCGCCCGGCGGCCAGGGTGATCGCACCCGTGTCACCGAGCGAGCCGGCCGGCGTGGTCAGCCACCAGGGCAGCACGGCGAGCACGAGGCCGGCCCAGAACAGCAGCACGAGCGCGCGCCGGCCGGGGGCACCGCGGCGCGCGGGGACGTTGACCGGCACCGGGGCGGGGCGGCCGTCGGACCGGGTCGGGGGGTCAGCACGCGGCGCACGAGGTGGTTCAGTGTCCGGTCGACGGCGGCGGTCACGAGGGTGGGCGAGGACTCGCGCGGCAGCTGC
>NZ_JBFAIU010000144.1:0-17726 GCF_040654855.1 Asanoa sp. NPDC050611 | reverse complement strand
CCGCTGGTCACTGCGAGCCGTCTGCACCGAACTAGGCATCCGGCAGAAATTTATCAAACCCCACTGCCCCTGGCAGAACGGCAAAGCAGAACGCTGGTCGGCGTGCCGTAAGTCGGTCCGCCGCTGGTGGGTTCGCCGTAGCCGGGACCTCCGCCGCCGTACACTCGGCCGCCCGGCCGCTCCTGCGGTTGCATGGCAGGCATAGTCGCCTATCCCGGCACCCGATCGCCAGTGGGGGGTCGGAACGTGCGCCGGTACGTGGTCGGCGACACACCGATCGCGGCGTGCAACTGCTGCCGCAACGCGGCCGCCGTGCCGAAGCCGGCGTGCCGGGCGATCTGGTCGACGCCGAGGTCGGTGCTCTCCAGCAGCCGCCGCGCGTGGTCGGTGCGCTGCCCGAGCAGCCAGCGGGCGGGGCTCACCCCGGTCTCCTCGCGGAAGCGCCGGGTGAACGTCCGCACGCTCATGTTGGCGTGCGTCGCCATCGCCGAGAGGGTCAGCGGCTCGCCGAGCCGCTCCAGCGTCCACGACCGCGTGCCCGCTGTGGACGCCGCGCCGTCGCCGGCTGGCAGCGGCCGCTCGATGAACTGCGCCTGGCCGCCGTCCCGCCACGGCGGCACCACGCAACGCCGGGCGGCGTGGTTGGCCACCGCGACGCCGTGGTCCCGGCGGATCACGTGCAGGCACAGGTCGATGCCAGCGGCCACGCCGGCCGAGGTCAGGACGTCGCCGTCGTCGACGAAGAGCACGCCCGGGTCCAGGTCCACGGCGGGATGCAAACGGCGGAACCGATCCGCGTACGCCCAGTGCGTGGTCGCCCGGCGGCCGTCGAGCAGGCCGGCGGCCGCCAGCACGAACGAACCGGTGCAGATGGACATCAGCCGGGCACCGCGCGCGTGCGCTTTTCGCAGTGCTGTCGCCACGGCCGGGTCGACCGTGCCCTCGGTGAGCGCCGGCCCGTCGTGGATGCCCGGCACGATCACCGTGTCGGCCGTCTCGGTCAGGGCCAGGTCGTGGTCGGGGTGCACGGTGTAGCCGGCGGTGCAGCGGACCGGTCGCCCGCCGGACGTGCACATGTCGACCTCGTAGAACTGCTGTCCGGCGGCGTCGCGGGCGGTGCCGAAGACTTGCGCGGGGGTGCCGAGGTCGAGGCCGACCACGTGGTCGACGGCGAGGACGGCGATGCGGTGAGCCATGGCCGAATTATTGCGCATGATGGCTGTCGGGCCACTCGCGGCGCGTACGCCTGGTCACGCATGCTCTTTCCCGTGCGCCGTCTCGTTCACCCTGCCTGGATCGTGGCCGCCGTCGCCTTCGTCGCGCTGATCGGCGCGGCCGGGTTCCGCGCCACGCCGAGTGTCCTGATCCACCCGCTGCACGCCGAGTTCGGCTGGCCGCTGGCGACCATCTCCGCCGCCGTGTCGGTCAACCTGCTGCTGTTCGGGCTCACGGCGCCGTTCGCGGCGGCCCTGATGGACCGGTTCGGCATCCGGCGGGTGGTGGCGGCGGCGCTCGTCCTGGTGTCGCTGGGCAGCGGGCTGACGGTGTTCATGCGGACGAGCGCCGAGCTGATCCTGCTCTGGGGCGTGCTGGTCGGGGTCGGCGCGGGCTCGATGGCGCTCGCGTTCGTGGCGACCGTCACGGGGCGCTGGTTCGTCAAGCGGCGCGGCCTGGTCACCGGCGTGCTCACCGCCGCCGGCGCGACCGGGCAGCTGGTGTTCCTGCCGCTGCTGGCGTACCTGGTCGAGCAGTCGAGCTGGCGGACCGCCTCGCTGGTGGTCGCCGGTGCCGCGCTGGCCGTCGTACCCCTGGTGCTCTGGCTGTTGCGTGACCACCCCAGCGACCTCGGCATCCCGGCCTACGGCGCGACGGAGGTCGTGCCGCCGGCACCGGCAGGCGGCGCGGCCCGGCGGGCCCTTTCCGCCTTGCGGGACGCGTCCAAGACCCGGGCCTTCTGGCTGCTGGCCGGCGGGTTCGCGATCTGCGGCGCGACCACCAACGGGCTGGTCGGCACGCACTTCATCCCGGCGGCGCACGACCACGGCATGACCGAGACGACGGCGGCGTCGCTGCTCGCGCTGATCGGGCTGTTCGACATCGCCGGCACGATCGCCTCGGGTTGGCTGACCGACCGGTTCGACAGCCGCGTGCTGCTCGGCGCGTACTACGCGCTGCGCGGCGGCTCGCTGTTGCTGCTGCCGGCGCTGTTCGGCGACGCCGTGCGCCCGTCGATGGTGGTGTTCATCCTGTTCTACGGGCTCGACTGGGTCGCGACCGTGCCGCCGACCGTCGCGCTGTGCCGCGAGTACTTCGGCGACCGCGGTGCCGTCGTGTTCGGCTGGGTCTTCGCGTCGCACCAGGTCGGCGCCGCGCTGGCGGCGTCGGCGGCGGGCATCGTCCGCGACCGGCTCGGCAACTACGACCTGGCCTGGTACGTCGCGGGACTGCTGGCGATCGGCGCCGCGGGCCTGTCGCTGATGCTGTTCCGGCGCCGGGGGGCGCTCGGGTTCGCCACCCCGGCTATGGCTGGAGCACCCGGATCAGCTCCACGGTGACCAGCGCCTGGAGCCGGCCGAGCGGCGTGCCGTCGCGCGCCAGTTGCTGGCCCTCCAGCCACACCTCACCGTCGTAGAAGTTGGACAGGTCCTCGCGCACCTTTTCCACGCGCAGGAACAAGGTGTGCGGCGAACCGGTGAACTTCCAACTGCCTGGTGGGCATTCGATCACATTCCCAGCGTCGATCATGATTGCCGCCCCAAGACTGCCGGTGGATTTCGCCGCTTCCGACTGGCCATGAGTTGAATGTTGGGCTTGACCCTTCCCAAACGCAATGTTGCGGAGCAGAATTCCGCCCACGCGGTATGAAGACGCAATGATCTGTGGGTGTCCACTACGGAAACGCTGTTCGGGGGAGGAACGAACATGCCGACCGAAGACCACGGTTCGACAGTTCCACGGCGCCAACTCGGCCGATACCTGAGAAGGGCTCGCGAAGATGCCCAGGTCACGGTCAAGGCGGCGGCCGACGCGCTCGAATGGTCGACTCCACGGATCTGGCGTATCGAAAACGGCACAGTAGGCATGCGCGCCCTCGACGTCAAGGCCATGTGCGAACTCTATGGCGCGTCGAGCGATCTGACCGAGGCGCTGATGGGCCTCGCGCGGGAGACGAAAGCGAAAGGCTGGTGGCAGTCGTACGGCGACGCGCTGCCGTCCTGGTTCGAGCTTTACGTGGGCCTCGAGGCGGCCGCGCGGCGGCTGCGTTATCTGCAGACCGACATCGTGCCGGGTCTGTTGCAGACGAAGGCGTACACCCGCGAAGTGATCGCCCTGGACGACCCGGAGCTGTCCGCCGAGGAGCAGGAGCGGCGGCTGGCGGTCCGGATGGAGCGGCAGAACCTGTTGGATCGCCGGCTGCCGCCGCCTCCGTCGCTCGAGGTCATCATCAGCGAGGCGGTGCTGCGGCGTCCGCTGCGGGATGCGTCGGAGATGGCTGGTCAGTTGCGCTATCTGATCGAGGCCAACGACCGCCCGAATGTCACCGTGCGCTTACTCCCGTTTTCCGCGGGTTTGCATCGCTGGGCATCGGGCGGCGGTTTCGCGATTCTCGACTTCCCCGAACAGCGTGGCCGGGATCCGGAACCGCCAACGGTCTACAGCGACGGCCCGACCGGCGCTCTCTACCTCGACAAGACCCGAGAGGTGGATATGTACGAGTCAATCTGGCGAAGCGCTTCCGAGAGGGCATTAGACAGTGCACAATCGACTCGCGCAATCCGGGCGCTTTCGGAGGAGTTGTACAATGAGTGACGAAGCAGTCACCTGGACGAAGTCCACTTACAGTGGTGCTAACGGCGGATGCGTCGAATGGGCAACGCTGGGCGCCGAAATCGGCGTACGCGACTCGAAAGACAAGACCGGCCCCGTCCTCACCTTCAGCCGTACGGCCTGGCAGACGTTCGTGAACGCCACCAGCCGCGGCGATTACCAGCCGTAAGTCACCGCTCGAGACCGTCGAACCCGGGTCCGTCGTACCCGGGTTCGACGGTGTTCAGTTTTTCAGAGCAGCTTCCAGGTGTGCTGTTCCGTGGCGACCAGGAGGCGGACGTCGGCGGTTGCGCAGATGGCGTGCCATTCGCGGTCTTCGAGTGTGCTGACCAGGAGGTACGCCTGCGGGCGGCCCGCCGTGTCCAGGCGGTGCCGGTAGTCGAGGATCTCGCCCAGCCCCAGGCGTAGGCGGTCCGACTCGTTGGGGCCCAGGATGCTCTTCGCCTCCACGATGTGCAGGCGGCCGTCCGGGGTGCGCCAGGCCAGGTCGGCCGTCGGGGCCGTCGGCTGGAACGGCTTGATGCCGACCTCGTTGAGTTTCGTCATCAGCAGCACCAGCAGGCGGTCGTGTTCGTCGCGGGCCGCCTCGTGTGCCTCCGGGTTGACCGCCTGCCATTCCGGGAAGGCGCCGGGGGTGTGGCGGCCGGGCTGGTCCCGTGGTTCGAGCGGCTGGTCCAGGGGGTCCGGGAGGGAGAGCGCCTCCGCCGCGGCCCACGCCTCCTCGGCCAGTTCCGGGTCGTAGCTCTTCTGCCACGCGAACTGGCCGCTGGCGACCAGGCGGGCGTTCATCAGGCGGATCGCCTCTGCGACCGCGGGCTGGTCCAGGAACCAGAGCAGGCCGTCGATGTCGGGGCAGTGGTAGACGATCGCGTCCTCGGCGAACGTACGCAGGTCCGTGGTGCGTTTCGCGATGCCGAACTTGGCCAGGTCTTCCTTGCGCAGCTCCCCGCTGGTCAGGGCGCGCGCGATCGGCGATTCGGCCATGCGGAACGCCGTGGTGATGCGGCCGTCGTCGAAGTAGCTGATCTCGGCCGCCCAGCACATGCCGACGGTCAGGCGGAACCAGCGCTCGGCGCCGTTCGCGTACGGGGTCAGCAGCCAGTGCTGGCCGGCGGACTCCGCGGCGGCCGGCACCGTGGTGCGGATGACGATGCCGGCGATGCCGAGGGCGACCTCGCGCAGGCTCTTGGCGTCGGCGTCGTTGATCGCGCGGATCAGGCCCGGCAGCCGCGGGACGGCCGAGGGGAGCGCGCCGAACGGCTGCGGCTCCGAGTCCGCGCGGACCACCCACTCCGCCAGCGCCTCGCGCGTCATGTAGGACCAGAAGCCGGAGGTACGGGTCGCGAACTCGGCCGCCAGCGACTGGCTGTTCATGGCACTCCGAAGGGGCTGGTTGACCTGGACGTCAAGGACACGGGAAATGCGATGATTGCAGTCAGGCTCCCGGTCTCTCCACATTGTCCTTCCTTCGGGGGACTGGTCCGGGTCGCGGCGTTTCTGCGCTGGTTTTCGGCGCGGCTTTTCAGCGCGGCCAGACGGCGAAGTCGAAGGTGTTGGCGCAGAGCACGTGCCGCGGGCTCGTCACGCAGGTGGGCGGGGTGGCCCAGTCCTCGGCGCGACCGATCACCCGGGTGTGCCCGGTGAGCGCGTCGAAGAGGCCGATCAGCTGGCGCTGCGGGCCGTCGTACCGCCAGACCAGCAGTTCCGAACCGTCGATAACGCCGAGCGCCCGCCACGGCGCCGTCTCCGCGCGGACCTGGCCGTTGCGCGGGTCGGCGACCGCCGTGTCCGGCCCGTGGAAGCCCTCGAACGTCCCCGCGACGAACATGTGCTGCTCGTCGACCGGCACGGACAGGTAGCGTTTGTCGGCCTTCCAGGCCCGCCGACCGGTCACCCGGTCCAGCGCGACCGTGCCGCGGTCGTTGATGTGGCAGATGTACCGGCCACAGTCGCCGAACGCGGAGAAGATTCCGATCACCGGGCTCGGCTGGCGCCAGAGGAACCGCCCGTCGCCGGCGTCGTGCGCGGTGATCATGCCGGCCGGGTCGACGACCAGCGCGGTCTCGCCGACGACCGTCGCGCTGGCGGCGGTGGCCGGCTCCGGCACGTCGACGACGATGCGGCCGCTGGTCAGGTCGCGTACCCGGAGATGCCCCGGAAGGACCTCGACCTGGTCGGTGCTCAACGGTCCGGTGATCCCGGCGACCGTCGCGGTCGGCTCCATCTCGACGGTCCAGCGTGGAGCGCCGTCGGCGATCGCGAGGCCGCGCAGCGGGATCCTGTTGTCGCTCAGCGGGCCGCTGACCACGAGCACGTCGGCGGCGCGGGCGACGAACCGGGTCTGGCGCTGCCAGACGACGTCGCCGGTGCGGGCATCGAGCACCTCGACCAGGGGTCGCTGGCCGACGTCCACGGTGGCCACGGCGAGCCGGTCGCCGCCGAGGACCTCGAGGGTGGCCAGGCCGACGACGCGCCGTGACCAGAGCTGGGTGCCGCTGTCGAGCTCGTACGCCCGGACGAAGTTGTTCCCGGAGACGTACGCCCGCGTGCCGTCGAGGGCCATCGCCTCCGCCGTGCCGACCCGCTGGAAGATCGGATCGAGGGAGTCCGGCCGGGCGATGCCGGCGAAGTAGACACCGGCTGCGAGCGCGATCGTGAGGGCGGCGACGGCGAGCCGGGTCCGGGTGCGCCACGGCCTCGGTTCGGGCGGTTGCCAGTCGGCGTCGCGGTTGATCTCGATGACCTGGGCGTGGACGACATGGGCGTGCCGGCCGGGTGCCTGGCCCGGCCAGACGTCGACGTCGCCGCTGCTGGCCATCTGCCTGCAGTTAAGCGCGGGGACCGCTGGGAATCCATGAGCCGAACGGCGGACGTTAAAACTCCCGCACCGCGGCGCCGGTGCCCGCCGCGGTCGGGAGTGTGACCGTCTCCCGCCGGTGCAGCCCGGGGGCAGTACATCGACGAGGACCTGGTTAAAGAATCCCCTGCCCGGTGAATGGATGTGCCAAACCTCGTTCGTGGCATTAATCAGCCGGGTATGGATGGTGCATGGAGCACTTCACGATCGCCGCGGTCGCCGAGAAGAACCCCGATTTCCGCCGGGTGCTGGCGACCGGCAAGCACACACAGCTCGTCATCATGACCATCCCGCCGGACGGAGAGATCGGCGAGGAGGTGCACGATCACACGGACCAGCTGCTGACCTTCGTCAGCGGAGTCGGGGAGGCCCGGGTGGCGGGGGAGCGGAAGCCGGTCAACCCCGGTGATCTGGTCTTCGTCCCCGCCGGCACCAAGCACAACTTCGTCAACAAGGGTCCCAACCCATTGGTCCTCTACACGGTGTACGGGCCGCCCGAGCACTCAGCGGACGCGGTGCACCGGACGAAGGAGGAGGCGGACCGGCTGGAGGAGAGCGGCCAGGACGAACCACCGGCCGCGTAGTCGGTGTGGTTGTCTCGTGGCCGGCTTCTCCCGTCGGCCGGCTTGTTCAGTTGGCCGGCTTGTTCAGTCGGCCGGCTTGTTCGGTCGGCCGCGTTAGCCGGCTTCTGCCGTGGGCTGGCTTGTTCGGTCGGCGGTGTCAGCCGGCTTGTTCGGTCGGCCGCGTCGGCCGGCTTGTTCAGCCCGCGTCGATTCGGAGCCAGTCCTTTGTGCGGCGGCCCGGTGTGTAGGCGGCGTCCCGTCGTTTCGCGACCACGCCGGGCAGGCCTTGTTCCTTGGCGGCGGCGAGAGCGAACTCGCCGCCGCCGTGGAACGACGGCGGGGTCTGCCAGGCGGGGCCGTTGAGCGCGAGGCCGTCGAGGAGTTCCCGCCGCTGTGCGTAGGGCAGGTCGGTCGTGCGCTTGCCCTCCAGCCAGAGCAGGTCGTAGACCAGGTAGCTGATGACGAGCCCCGGCGGCGGCCGGCGACCGGCGGCGGTGGCCGGGGCCGGTCGGACGCGGCCCTGGCGGTCGAAGGCGACGATCTCGCCGTCGAGCACCGCCTCGGTGGGTGCGAGGGCCGGGCCGATCTCCCGCACCGCCGGGTAGGCGTTGCTGATGTCCTGGTCGGACATCGACATGAGACGGACCCGACCGCCTGATACGTACGCGACCGCGCGCGTGCCGTCCCAGCGCATCTCGAAGTCCCAGTCATCGTCGTCTTCCGGCAGCGCGTCGGCCGGGGTGGGCCTCGACGGCCGGATCAGCTCGGGCAGCGGCTCCCAGCCGTCCACCGGCGGCGACATGCGGCGGATCATCCAGTCCTCGCGCTTGCCGGGCTCGGGCCGCCCGGTGCGGAACAGCACGTAGCGACCGGACGCCCGCGAGCCGTGCAGGGTGAACATGACCTCGTCGGGCTTCCACTTCTCCGTCTCGTAGGTGCCGGTGTCGAAGACACTCATGCGGCCACCGCCGTACTCGCCCGCCGGTATGTCCCCGTGGAACGTGAGGTACTCCATCGGGTGGTCCTCGGTGTGCACGGCAAGGTGGTTGCGGGTTTGGTCGCGGGGCAGCCCGCGGGGCACGGCCCAACTGACGAGCACGCCGTCGCGCTCGAGCCGCAAATCCCAGTGCAGCGCCCGGGCATGGTGCTGCTGGATCACGAAGCGGTCGTTGCCGCCGGGCGCGGGCGCCTGGTCGGGGACTGGCTCCGGTGTGCGTGCCGCGTCACGCTTACGGCGGTATTCCTCCAGCCGGTCGGCCATGGCGATATTGTCCGGGATGGGCCGGCGCCGCGCATCGCCGCGTACGGGCATGCCAACCTGAGGGGCGGGTAGGGAAGGTCATGACCTCATCGACCGCACAACCAACCGTGAAGCTGCCAGGCGACGTACGGATGCCGCTGCTCGGCTTCGGCACCTGGCAGGCCCACGGCGAAAGCGCCCACCGCGCGGTGTCCGCGGCCCTCGACGCCGGGTACCGGTTGATCGACACCGCGACGGCGTACGGCAACGAGGACCTGGTCGGCCGCGCCGTCGCCGACAGCTCCGTGCCCCGCGAAGAAATCTTCATCACCACCAAACTCCCGGCCGAACGGGTCGGCCGCGAACAGCGCACGATCGACGAGAGCCGGCGCATGCTGGGCGTGGACCAGCTCGACCTCTGGCTCATCCACTGGCCGCCGCACCGCGGCAGCCTGGTCGACACCTGGCGCCGAATGATCGAGATCCGCGACGCGGGCCAGACCCGCACGATCGGCGTCAGCAACTACTCGCTCGCCCAGATCGACGAGCTGATCGCCGAGACGGGCGAAGCCCCGGCGGTGAACCAGATCAAATGGGGCCCGCGCCTGTACGACAAGGCCGAGGTACAGGGCCACCACAAGCGCGGCGTGGTGCTCGAGGGCTACAGCCCGTTCAAGACGACCCGCCTGAACGACCCGGTCCTGACCGGCATCGCGGAAGCCCACGGCGTCTCCGCGGCGCAGGTGGTCGTCCGCTGGCACATCCAACACGGAATCGTCGTGATCCCGAAGTCGTTAACGCCGGCCCGCATCCGCACGAACGGTGACGTGTTCGGCTTCGACCTCTCCGACGAGGAGATGGCCAACATCGACGGGCTGGGCCACTAGCCGCTCCGCCGTCCCGCGCCGCGGCGAGCGGCAGCCGCCTCGCCGTGTCAGAGTGGCGCGCCGCCTGGACATCGGATCCGGCCGCCGCGGGCACGCCGATCATCGCCTGGCCGAGGACCATCGCGGCCAGCGGTGGCATCCAACGCGGCGCCTCACCGGCCGGACCGTAACCGCCGACGCGGCCCGAACTGTCAGCCGCCGCAGCGAACGTCGGCATGCTCGTCATGCCCAGCCGTCCTAGCGCGTGAGGACGGCCGGCCGCGGTGGCTAGGGCGTCGTTAGGGAGTTGCGCATCGGGTAGTCCTTCAGCGTTATGGCGTTGGCGGCGGCCTGCATGTTGCCGGTCATCGCGCTCTTGCCGGGCAGCTTCGTCATCGCGCGGATGACCTGGTTGCGTAGCCAGATGCCGGCTCGCGAGCCCGGAGCGAAGCCGCTGTCGCCGCCCGGTGGGCGCTTGAGGTTGCGGGTCACGTAGTCGTGCATGCCCGACTCGTAGCCGCTGAACGCCGTGGTCGGGTCCGGCGCGGTGGCGAGCTCGCCGGCCAGGACGTAGGCGCCGACCAGCGCCATGCTGGTGCCCATGCCGAGTGAGCCGGCGAACGCCGCGTCGCCGAGGAGTGTGACGCGGCCCTGGGACCAGCGGTCGAGCCGGGTGGCGCCGCCGCGGTTGAAGTAGAAGTCGTCGGCCGGCCACATCTGCTCGATGAGATGCGGGATCTCCCAGCCCGCGCCGGCGAAGACCTCCGCGACGAGTGCTTTCTGCGCGGCTGTGTCGCGGCGGTCGTGGCCGAGATCGGGCGAGTGCCAGGAGAACATCGCGCGGACCTCGCCGTCGCGGCCGACGGGGTAGAGGAGCAGCACCCGGCCACCGACGCCGTTGCCCGCCGGCAGGTTGTACATCATTTCCCAGCCGTCGAGCGCGAGCGACGTGCGGGCCGCGAAGAACGAGCCGTACATCCCCATGTCCCGGACGGTCTGCCGGTCGCCGCCGAAGGTCAGCCGGCGTACGCCGGAGCGCAGGCCGTCGGCGCCGACGACCACGTCGAAGGTGCGCGGCGACGAGCGGTGGAACGTGGCCGTGACGCCCTCGGGTCCGTCGTGCAGCGCGGTGATGTGGTCGTCGAAGACGAACTCGGCCGCGGACGCCGACTCGCGCAGGATGCGCACCAGGTCGCCGCGGAGGATTTCGATCTCGGCGACCACTCCGCCGGAGTCGCCGAAGTCGTCGCCGGACATGCGGGCGACCGGTGCGCCGCCCCGATCGACGTACATGATGCCGTGGGTTCCGGTGTGTCGTGCCCGGATGTCGTCGAGGATGCCCATCCGGTCGACGACCGTGCGGGCGGCGCCGCGGATGTCGATGGCCTGGCCGCCCGAGCGGAGGGCGGGGGCTCGCTCGACGACCGTGGTGTCGATGCCGTGCCGGCCCAGCCAATGAGCCAGTGCGAGCCCGCCGATGCCGGCTCCGGAGATGAGGACGTTCATGTGGTCTGCCTCCCGTTCTCGGTGGTGCGTGTACAACGTACAGCACACTGCGTACGTTGTATAGCGCACTAGCTACCCACGTGGTACGGTCCTCCTGCGCACTAGTACAGAGGAGGCGGGACGGTCATGGTCGAGGAAGCGCCCTACCGGCGGATCGCGGCGGAGATCCGGGAGCGCATCGCGCGTGGTGACCTCGCGCCCGGCGATCGCATCCCGTCGACGCGCGAGATCACCCGCGACTGGGGTGTCGCCATGGCGACGGCGACCAAGGTGATCAACGCGCTGCGCGAGGCCGGCCTGGTGGAGACTCGCTCCGGCGCGGGCAGCGTCGTGATCGACCGCAGCAGTCCTCAGGTCGAGGTCGTCATCCAGCCCGACGTCCCGGCACACGCGGGCGGTTTCCACGTGGCCGCGTCCCCACGACTCCGCCGGGCCGGCGAGCCCGAGCTCAACCGCGACAGGGTTGTCAGTTCCGCCGTCGCGATCGCCGACGCCGAGGGCCTGTCGATGCTGACGATGCGCCGCGTGGCCGCCGACCTCGGGGTCGCCACCATGTCCCTGTACCGGCACGTCCCGAGCAAAGAGGAGCTGATCCTCGCGATGATCGACGCAGTGTTCGGTGAGAACCCGCTTCCGGAGGAGCCGCCCGCGGACTGGCGTGCCCGCCTGGAGACGGCGGCGCGGCAGATGTGGCAGTCGTTCGCCGCCCACCCGTGGGCGGCCGAGCCGCTATCGCTGACCCGGCCGCAGCTGCTACCCAACGTGCTGCCCTACTCGGAGTGGAGCCTGGGCACGCTACGTGAGCTTGGGTTCGGCGTCGACGAGATGATGCACATCCACCTGAGCCTGTTCGGCCACGTGCGCGCGAGCGCGCTCAACCTCGACGCCGAGCTACGCGCGCGTGAAGACACCGGCGTCACCAACGACGAGTGGGCCGACCAGCACGGCGACGAGCTCGAGGCGGTGCTGAGCGCGGCGGCGGAGCGGTTCTCGGCCCTGCGCTACGTGGCCGAGCGCGGGTTCGACTACGACATCGCGGCTGTCTTCGAATCCGGCCTGCGGCTGCTGCTCGACGGCGTCGCCGTGGCGCTGGCCCGCCGGGAGGTGAGCGGCGATGAGCAGGTGGACCTGTCCGTCGTGTGAGCGGGAGTTCGGCCGCACCAGGCAGTCGCACGTCTGCGTGCCGGCCGGCACGATCGACGAGACGTTCGCGCCACACCGACCCGAGTGGCGCCAGGTCTTCGACGCGATCCTGACGCACGTGCAGGACCTGGGCCCGGTCCACACCGACGCGGTCAAGGTCGGCGTCTTCCTCAAGACCGACCGCACGTTGGCAGAGGTACGCCCACGGGCGCGCGCGGTCGACCTCATGCTTGTGCTCCCACATGAGATCGACAGCGAACGGATCCGCCGCACGATGCGGGTGTCGGCCGACCTGATCGCCAACGTGGTCGCGCTCACCGAAGCACAACAGGTCGACGAGGAGGTCCGCGCGTGGCTGACCGAGGCCTACGACGCGGCGTCCGGCTAGGGCTTGGCTTCGGGGCGTGACACCGCAACTCTGACGTCGTCACCGCGGGCGAGCCCGCGGGGCGGTGGGAGGCGCCGCCGGTGCAGCACGCCTGGTTCGTGGAAGGAGCCCAAGGTGCCAGGTTCGAGGAGCGGCCACGCGCAGATGGATGCGCCCGTCGTGGGCGGTGCTCGCGGCGAGACTCACCGCGGGCACGCGCCCACGACCGGCGTGGCCGATCGGTCAGCCCACCGTGCAGGCCGACCCGTTGAGGGTGAACGCGGACGGCGACACGTACCCGCCGCCGTGCGTGCCCTGGTAGCCGAAGCTCGTGCTCGCTCCGGCGGCCAGCGCGCCGTTCCAGGCCAGGTTGCGAGCGGTCACCGCCGAGCCCGACGTGGTCACGGTGGCGTTCCAACTGCTGGTGATCGCCTGGCCGCTCGGGAGGGTGTAGGTCAGGGTCCAACCGTTGATCGCACCCGTCCCGGTGTTGGTGATCGTGACGTCGGCGGTGAAGCCGTTGTTCCAGCTGTTCGACACGTACCGGACCCGACAGCCGGAGCCGCCGCTACCGGATCCCGTGGTGGTCACGGTCCGGCCCGGCGAGGCGGCCGAGACGTTGCCGGCGGCGTCCCGGGCGCGCACCGAGAACGTGTAAGACGTCGACGCCGACAGCCCGGTCGCGGTGTACGAGGTGCCGGCGGTCGTGCCGACCAGCGTGGCCGTGCCGCTGCCCTGCTGGCGGTAGACGTCGTACCCGGTGACCCCGACGTTGTCGGTCGAGGCCGACCAGGAGAGCGCGACGCTCGAAGCGGTCACCGTGCCGGCCGTCGGCTGGCCGGGCGTCGACGGTGCCTGGGAGTCCGGGCCCGGCCCGGTGCCGCCCCCGTTCACCGCCGCCGAGAAGCTGCTCACGCCGAGGCCGACGCCGCCGTTCCAGGGTTCGAAACCAGCCTGGATGCTGGTCAGGTACCACGAGTTGGTGATGGCCCCACGCGATCGCACGTCCGCGATGAAGTCCAGCACGCTGAAGTTCCAGGAGCTGATCGGCGACGGCGCCACGTACGAGATGACGTTGTTGGATCCGTTGCTGCCCCGCCAGACCTCCCAGGTCCGGCCGCCGACCGTCGCCGAGCCGACGACACTGCCGATCGGCTGGATCGGGCCCTGGCGGTTGAACCAGATCATGATCTCCATCTGGCTCACCCCGTCGGTTCGTGGCGTGGGGTCGAGCCAGATGTCGTACGACGCGTTGTAGGTGCCGCTCGCGTAGGTGTAGTTGATCGAAGAGGTGGCGCTGCTGATCTGGCTGACCTGCATGGGCAGGTTCGTGCCGGGCGAGCAGTTCGTGTAGTGGCAGCCGAGGAAGACCGACGGGTACGACAGCGGCGCGCCGTTGGTGGCCGCCGAACCCTGCTGCGCGGTGATGCTGAAGCCGGTGTCCGTGACGTTGATGCACTGCTGCGCGCTCGAGCCCCAGCGGTTGTTCTGCACCACGTATCGGCCCTGGATGGTGGTCGAGCCGTACTGCTCGCAGATCTGCGTGTCGGCCTGGGCCGGCGACGCCACGGCGAACATGCCGCTCGCGACCAGGGCGGCGGTCACGGCGGCGCGGACAAGTCGGCGCATGCTGCTCCTTCCGAAGTCAAGGGAGGAGATGGGAGCGCTTCCATCGAGATTAGTTCATGTTCGCGACGCTGGATAGAGGTGCCGACAGCGAGTAATGTTCTGGCTTCAGTGCGTGGCCCCTCGACCACCTCGGAGGCTCCGTCCACATGCTCCCGTCTACGCTGCGCGTCCTCGTCGTCGGCGCCGGCATCGCTGGTCTCGCCGTGGCCCGGGCGCTACGCCTGGCTGGCTACCGCCCCGAGGTCGTCGAGAAGCTCCCCGCCACCACCGTCCCCGGCGCCGGCATCTTCCTGCCCGGCAACGCCGCACGGGCGCTGCGGGAGTTGGGCCTCGACGAGCCGGTCAAGCCACTCGGTGAGGTGGTCGAGCGACAACGCTTCCTCGACGAGCGCGGCAATCAGCTCTGCGCGGTCGACCTCGGCAAGCTCTGGGCGGGCGTGGGGGAGTGCCGTGCGCTGCCGCGCGCCGAGCTGCAGCGGGTGCTGGTGGCGGCGGTGGACGGCGAGGTCCGCTACGAAACCGCGCTGGCCCGGCTCGACGTGGACACCGACGGCACTGCCGCGGCGACGTTCGGTGACGGTTCGGTCGCTTCGTACGATCTGGTGGTCGGCGCCGACGGCCGCAAGTCCGCGGTCCGTGCCCTCGCCGCCCTCGGCGGTCCGGCCCGACCGGTCGGCCAGATCGTCTACCGCAGCGTCGTCACCGGCGGACCGCCGATTGCCGACTGGACCGCGCTGCTCGGCCTCCGCACCGCCTTCATGGTCACGCCGATGGGCGAGGGCCGGCTCTATCTCTATGCCGACGAGCCGGGCACCAGCCCGCCGGCCGACCCGCTCGGCCGGCTCCGCGAGGTGTTCGGCGGGTTCGGCGACCCGGTGCCCGACATCCTCGACGCGGTCGACAAGGTGCAGGTCGCCCTGACCGACGAGGTCGAGATCGCCTGCTGGTCGCGCGGCCCGGCGGTGCTGGTCGGCGACGCCGCCCACGCCACGTCGCCGACGCTGTCGGAAGGCGCCGCGATGGCGTTCGAGGACGCGGTGGTCCTGGCCGAGGCGCTTACCGCGGCGGGCTCGGTGTCGGACGCACTCCGCCGCTACGAAAGCCGGCGCCGCCCGCGCACCAAGTGGGTGCTCGACCGCACCCGCGACCGCGACCGCACCCGCGACGTGGAGCCTGCCCTCCGCGACCCGCTCCTCCGGGGCCGCGGCGACCGCATCTTCCGCGAGCACTACCGCCTCCTCGTCGACCCGGCCTGACCACCATGCGTTGGCGCCGGTGCCGCCGGCTGCCACGACCGCCGCGAGCAGAAAGGCCGCGGCGACGGCAGAAGGACGGCAACGGCATGTAGCTGTGCCCCGAGCGGTCTGTAGCGGTGCGGGGGGCTGGGTTGGCGATGCGGCAACAGGTGCCGCCGAACACCGCGTCCGGCGGCAGGTATGGCGCCCGCTTGCGGCGGTGCAACGACGACGCCAACATGTGCCGGGCGGTGGGTTCGGGCCGGGGCGCTGACAAGTTGCCGTGGCGTTGCGAGAACAGCCGGTTGCGGGTTGTCGCGGTGCCGGTTGACAGCCGCGAGACGCCGTTGCCTGGCGTCGTGACGGCCGTTGCGCCGCTGTGCGACGGAGGCTGCCCCGGTGGCAGCGAGGACGCGAACGAAGGTCGACCAGCGCGCAGGAAAGAACCTGCTCGCGGTGCAGATCGAGCCGCCCCGTGACGCCCCGCGGACGTTGCGTGACGAGTGCACATGGACGTCGGACCGGCACCTCTTAACCGAGCACCATCCAGCCCCGACCGGCACGGGGGCATCAGAGAGGTTTTCACCACCCAGCGGGGGACCTCTGAGATGCGAGGACTATTCTGCCTCCGACACAGACAGACGATGCGGAGGCCTGTGGTGACCACCGTTGCACCGAAGCCGATCGTGACCCGGCCCTGGCCGGTCCGCCAGCCGGTGAAGGGCTCGGCCTTCGCGCGCATCCTGCGCACGACCGACGCGAAGCAAATCGGGATCATGTATATGGTCACGAGCTTCGTGTTCTTCCTCATCGGCGGGTTGATGGCGCTGCTGATGCGCGCCGAGCTCGCTCGCCCGGGGATGCAGTTCCTGTCGCCGGAGCAGTACAACCAGCTGTTCACGATGCACGGCACGATCATGCTGCTGTTCTTCGCGACGCCGATCGTGTTCGCGTTCGCGAACTTCGTGGTGCCGCTGCAGATCGGTGCGCCGGACGTCTCGTTCCCGCGGCTGAACAGCTTCGCCTACTGGCTGTACGCGTTCGGCGGCACGATCGCCCTCGGTGGCTTCCTCACCCCGGGCGGCGCGGCCGACTTCGGCTGGTTCGCCTACACGCCGCTCAGCGACATCGAGCACACCCCCGGCGTCGGCGCCAACATGTGGATCGTCGGCCTGGCCATCTCCGGTCTGGGCACGATCCTCGGTGGCGTCAACATGATCACGACGATCCTGACGCTGCGTGCGCCCGGCATGACGATGTTCCGGATGCCGATCTTCACGTGGAACATCCTGGTCACCAGCCTGCTGGTCATCATGGTCTTCCCGCTGCTGGCGGCGGCGCTGTTCGCGCTTGCGGCGGACCGCATCCTTGGCGCCCATGTGTACGACGCGGCGACCGGCGGACCAATGCTCTGGCAGCATTTGTTCTGGTTCTTCGGCCATCCCGAGGTCTATATCGTCGCGCTGCCGTTCTTCGGCATCATCAGCGAGGTCATCCCGGTCTTCTCCCGCAAGCCGATCTTCGGCTACAAGGGCCTGGTCGGCGCGACCATCGCGATCGCGGCGCTGTCGATGAGCGTGTGGGCGCACCACATGTTCGCCACGGGCCAGGTGCTGCTGCCGTTCTTCAGCTTCCTGAGCTTCCTGATCGCCGTACCCACCGGCATGAAGTTCTTCAACTGGATCGGCACGATGTGGCGCGGCCAGCTGAGCTTCGAGACGCCCATGCTGTTCGCGGTCGGCTTCCTGGTGACGTTCCTCTTCGGCGGCCTCACCGGCGTCCTGCTCGCGAGCCCGCCGGTCGACTTCCACGTGTCCGACTCGTACTTCGTCGTCGCGCACTTCCACTACGTGCTCTTCGGCACGATCGTGTTCGCCGTCTACTCGGGCATCTACTTCTGGTTCCCGAAGATGTTCGGCCGGATGCTCAACGAGCGGCTGGGCAAGATCCACTTCTGGCTGACCTTCATCGGCTTCCACACGACGTTCCTGGTGCAGCACTGGCTGGGCAACGAGGGCATGCCGCGGCGGTACGCCGACTACCGGCCCAGCGACGGCTTCACCACGCTCAACGAGGTCTCGACGATCGGCGCCTTCGTCCTGGGCATCTCGACGTTGCCGTTCCTCTACAACATCTGGAAGTCGTACAAGGCCGGCCCGATGGTCCTGGCCGACGACCCCTGGGGCTACGGCAACTCGCTGGAGTGGGCGACCTCGTCCCCGCCGCCGCTGCGCAACTTCGACCGGATGCCGCGGATCCGCTCCGAGCGCCCCGCGTTCGACCTGAAGTTCCCGGAGCTCGCCGCCGGCCGCTCGGTCGCCGGCCCGCCGGAGGGCGGCGCCAAGCCGCTGACCAGCGAGTCGGACGGTGGCGCGCGATACGAGGAAGACACCGCGAGCGATGCTCACCGACTCGTCCAGGGTCAGCCGGTCCGCCGGGTCGGGTGTTGTCGCGGCGGCCACGATCGGTTCCGGCAGCCACGGACCGACGTA
>NZ_JBFAIU010000143.1:0-17852 GCF_040654855.1 Asanoa sp. NPDC050611 | reverse complement strand
CTGCGTCGCATGCTTCCTCCTTACTTTCTGCGCGTAGGATGCAGCGTCTCCGCGGTGAGCGACTGGACGCCGAACGCGAACTCCGCTTCCATCGTGCCGGCGTAGACCGCCCTCCGGTCGTTGCGCAGGCACGCCTGCGGCAGCGCGGCCAGGTCCTGCGCGAGGGCACGGGCCCCGGTCAGTGCCTCGCCGGGCTTCGCGAGCCGGTTGACCAGGCCCATCTCGAGCGCCTCGGTCGCTGCGACCGGTCGGCCCGTCAGGATCAGGTCCATCGCGCGACTCTCGCCGATCAGCCGGGGCAGGCGGACCGTGCCGCCGTCGATGAGCGGCACGCCCCAGCGCCGGCAGAAGACGCCGAGCACCGCGTCGTCGGCGGCGACCCGCAGGTCGCACCAGAGGGCCAGTTCGAGCCCGCCGGCGACGGCGTGACCCTCGATCGCGGCGATGACCGGTTTGGACAGTGCCATCCGGGTCGGGCCCATCGGGCCGTCGCCGTCGGGCGCCACGCGGTTCGCCCGCTCGCCACCGATCGCGCCCAGGTCGGCACCGGCGCAGAAGGTGCCGCCGGCCCCGGTGAGGATCGCGACGGCGGCGGTGTCGTCGGCGTCGAAGGCCCGGAACGCGTCGGCCAGAGCGGCGGCGGTCGGTCGGTCGACGGCGTTGCGCTTGGCCGGGCGGTCGAGGACCACGGTGGTGACGGCGCCGTCCCGTTCGGTTCGCACGGTCATCGCCCAACGATCACAGACTCGCTCGGGTGACGTCCGGCGGGGCACCCGTGCGCGACCCGGCCGGCATGCCAGCATGGTCGCGTCCTTTGTGCCTATACGGGGGGTTTAGTGAGACTTCATCGTTTTGCGGCAATGCTGGCTGGCGCGCTCGTCGTGACCATGCTCGCTCCGGCGGTCGCGAACGCCGCGCCCATGCGCAACCGCGCCTGGGTGACCGTCATCGCGCGCGGGCTGGACAACCCGCGCGGTGTGACGATCGGCTACAACGGCGCGGTCGTCCTCGCGGAGGCGGGTCGGGGTGGCCGCAGCGATCGGTGCGTCGTCAACCCGGAAGGCGGAAAGGTGTGCCTCGGCCTCAGCGGCGGCATCACGGCGGTCTCCGCCGGCCGGCGCGGGGCGTGGTCGCAACGGCGGATCGTGGGCGGTCTTCCCTCGCTCGCGGGCCGCGATGGTGCCTCGGCGGTCGGGCCGCACGACGTCTCGCCGTACGGGGACCGGGAGTACGTCACCGCGCTCGGGCTCGGTGGCACCCCGCAGAGCCGGTTCGACCTGGGCCTCGCGGGGCTGATGCTCGGACAGACACTGATCGTGCGGTCCGACCGCAACGGTCAGAGCACCCGTTCCTTCGGGGACCCGGCGGCCTTCGAGGGCCGGCGTGACCCCGACCGGCAGGGCGTCGACTCCAACCCGTACAGCGTTCTCGGCACCCGCAACGGCGCGGTGGCCGTCGACGCCGGCGGCAACACCCTGCTCGCGATCGACCAGCGCGGAGTGGTCTCCACGCTGGCAGTCTTCCCCAGCCGGATGGTCGCCGGACCGTCCGGTGATCGCGTGTCCATGCAGGCGGTGCCGACCTCGGTGGTACGGGGGCCCGACGGCGCCTACTACGTAGGCCAGCTCACGGGCTTCCCGTTCCCGGTCGGCGGTGCCCGGGTCTACCGGGTCGTGCCCGGCCAGCAGCCGACGGTCGTCGCCCGTGGCTTCACCAACATCGTCGACCTCGCGTTCGACCGGCAGGGCCGGCTGCTGGTGTTGGAGATCGCCAAGAACGGAATTGCCAGCGGTGACCAGACCGGTGCGCTGATCCGGGTCGACCGGCGCGGCAACCACACCGAGTTGGTGCCGGGCCGGCTCACCGCGCCGGGTGGGCTCGCGGTCGGCGCGGACGGTTCGCTGTTCGTGACCAACCGCTCCACCTCGGCGGGCCGCGGCGAGTTGCTGCGGATCAGCAACGTGTAGCTTTCCTTCCCTCCTGAACGGCCCCCGGTCCACATCGGACCGGGGGCCGTTCTTACGCGGCGGCGCGCAGCACCAGGATGCCGAGCGTCAGCACACCGGCCGCGAGGAAGAGGGCGCCGATCCAGAGCAGTGCGACCAGCGCGTTGGGCTTGGTCCGGCCCTGGCCCATCGAGGAGAAGAAGAAGCCGGCGGGCATGAGGATCGCCGCGATCGGGATCGCGGTGCGGGCCAGCCAGCCCCAGAAGCCGTGCGCGCCGGCCGCGTCGGCGTAGGGGAGGGCGACCAGGCTGAGGATGACGAAGACGCCCGCGTGCGCGTGCCCGGCCCGGGCGAACGCCTTCTGGAAGTCGGTCAGCGCCACCGCACCGCGGGCCACCCTGGTCAGGTAGTACCCACCGGTCTCGATGGTCACGATCGTGAGCAGCAGAACCCCGGCAATGCCCAGTGACTGCGAGGTCATAGCCACAGCGGCCATCCAATCTTGACATTGGCTAGTAATCTTGACGGTGACAAGACTAACCTGGAACGTAGAGCGTGGGAAGAGGGGGGCCTCGAGATGACCAAGCCGCATGAACGCGTGTCGAACGCCGAACGGGAGTCGGCCGCCAAAATGCTCGCCGACGCGACCGGCGCCGGCTATCTCACGACCGAGGAGTTCGACGGGCGGGTGGCGCACGCGTACGCCGCCGTCACGAGGGCCGACCTCGACCGGGTGGCGGCCGAGATCCCGACCGAGTGGGTACGCGCGTGGGAGAAGTCCCGCCGCCGGGGGGAGCGGCTGGTCGCCCAGCAGTCGTCGGCGCGCAAGCACCTGGCGGCGTACGTCGCCGGCAGCTCGCTGATGATCTTCCTTTGGCTGGCGGTCGGCGTGGCCACCGGCGCCTGGTATCCGTGGTTCCTCTGGCCGGTCCTCGGCTGGGGCTTCGGCGTCTACCACCAGACGAAGCCGCTGCGGCAGGCCCGCCAGCTCCGCGACAGCGGCGGTCCGCGACCGCTCGGCCGCGGCTCGGCCTTCTGACCGGTGCGACACTCGTGCGGTGGAGCACCGGGGAGTCGTACGTGAGTGGCACCGCGACGAGGGCTGGGGGGTCGTCGACTCGGAGGCCACCCCGGGCGGCTGCTGGGTGCACTTCAGCAGCCTGCGCGTGACCGGCCCGCGCGCGTTGAGCGCCGGGCAGGCCGTGTCGTTCGAGGCTGAACGAGGGTGGCAGGACGGCTATGCGTTCCGGGCCGTCGCGGTGTGGACGGGCGGCGACCGCCCGGCCGCTGTCGCCGACGAGCCGCCGTCCGCCGCGTACGGCAGCAGCCTGGTCCTCGGGTTCGACCCGGAGGGCTGACGAAACCGCGGGCTCCCGCCGCCGCCCGAACAACGGCGGGAACCCGCGTTCCGGCAGGTCAGTCGCCTTCGGCGCGGTGGCGGCCGCCGTCGACCGGGGTCCCGGCCGGCCGACGACGTAGTCCGAAGACGGTGCCGACCTGCGCGCCCACGATCGCCGCGGCGGCGATGACGGCGGAGACGGCGAGTGGGCGGTTGATCTCGAGGCCGGACTCGGCCTGCCGCTGCGGGCCGGCGGCCATGTTCTGGTCGGGCCCGGCCGGGGGCAGTGGGACCACCCTCGGCGGCTCGGGCGCCGGCAGCACGGGCGGCACGGTGACGATGGGCGGTGGCGCGGGTCGCGCCGGCTTGGGTGCGGGCTTCGTCGGCTGTGCGGGCGTCGGCTGTGCGGGCGTGGGCTGCGTGGGCTGTGCGGGTGCGGGCTGGGCGGGTGGCGTCGGGCGTTCCGGTGTCGCCGGTGGTGGCTTCGTCGGGTCGTGGCCGTCGTCGATACCGGGCTGGATGACCATGCCGCTCGCGTGGGGGCGGTAGCCGCGGTCCCGCGCGTCGTCCGGCAGCCGCAGCAGCTGGCCCGGATAGATCCGGTCCGGGTTCTTGATCTTGTTGAGCTTGGCCAGCTCGGGATAGTCGGTGAAGTCGCCGACGTACCGGTCCGCGATCGAACCCAGGTAGTCGCCGCGCTCGACCTGGTAGCGGGGTTCCTCGTCAGAGCTTTGGCGCTGCGCCGACACGGGCAGCAGGTGCGCGACGCCACCCGGACCGGGCAGGGTGTCGCGCGCCGGCGGCGGCACGACGGACGACCGTTCGGGCGCCGACGCCCAGGGCGTCGCGGCCGCCGCCGCCATCTGCGGCAGCGCGGTGTGCACGGGTGCCGCGATCGCGGCCGTGGCCGGGCTGCCGATCAGGATCAGCGCCGAGCCGACCAGCGCCGCCGCCATCCGCTGCTGGCGGCGGAGCCCGGGTAGTCGGGGCGCCGGGCGGCGGACGAGCCGGCACGGCAACTCGACCAGCACGGAGATGGCGAACGTCGCCCAGCCCAGCCAGCCGACGACGGCCAGCGCCCGGACGAACAGGCGGCCGTCGTCGCGGCTGGTCAACGCCGTGCCGATCTCGCCGAGGGTGGGCAGGTGGTCGGGCAACGGATTGCCGGCGAAGGCGAGCAGCGCGATCGGCGCACCGCCGACGAGGCCGACCAGCACGGCCAGCGCGCCGAGGCCGGTGAGGATCTGCCCCACGCGGCGGGGCGTGGAAACGGGCACGAGAACCCCCTACGAAGTCGCATCGGTGGTGGTGACCAGTTCGACCGTGGCCTCGGCCCGCACGGGGAACGTGTCGGCGAAGCCGAAGAAGTCGAGCATCGCGGCGTCGTACGAGATGGTCACCGCGACCCGGAGGAACTGGGTGCTCTGGTTGCCGTCGTCGTCCACCCCGAGTGACACGTCGCGGTCGACGATGGTCGGGTCGTCGAGGTTGTCGATGAAGGCCAGGGCGGCGGTGGACGCGGCCGCCTCGTCGACCGCCGCGGGTTCGCCGGCGATCGCGTCGGCGACGTTGATCGCCTGCCCGCCGGCCCGCGCGGCCTCGGCCGCGATGTTGGCGGCCCGCTGGTAGGCCCGGATCCGGCCGATCCCGTCGAAGGTCAGCCCGATCACGATCAGCACGCCGACCAGGGCGACCGCGATGAAAACGCTGACCCGACCGCGGTCGGACCGCCTATCCTCGCCGGCATGCAGATCACCAGCCTCGATCCGCAGCCCCGTTCCTACGCCCAGGGCGCCCTGCTGACCGGCGCCGAGCGCATCCTCTTCGTCAGCGGGCAGGTCCCCGAAACGCCCGACGGCACCGTCCCCGGCGACTTCGCCGGGCAGTGCCGGCTGGCCTGGCGCAACGTGCTCGGCGTGCTGGCCGGCGCCGGCATGACCGAGCGCAACCTCGTCAAGGTCACGATCTTCCTCGCCGACCGGCGTGACCGGGCGGAGAACGCCCGCATCCGGCACGAGGTGCTGGGTGACCATCATCCGGCGCTGACCATCATCATCACCGGGATCTACGACGAGGCGTGGCTGCTGGAGATAGAGGCGGTCGCGGCCGCGTAGCGCCCTCATCCCAGGCTCCGGCCGCGGTACCAGTCCAGCGGTGAGGTGTAGCGCGACGACACCGTGGTCGTCGTGAAGTCGAGGAACGGGAAGCCGACGAAGTTCAGCGTGCAGTCGACGGTCACCGTCACCACCGGCGGCGGGCCGTTCTGCGGGCCGAACACGTCGTTGGCGAACGCGTCCGTCACGTCCGGCGTGATGGTGCGGGTCGCGCAGAGCACGTCGAGCTCGTCGAGGGTGTCGTTGGCGGCGTCGATGGCCGCGGCCTCGGCGGCGTCGCCCTCGCGCTCGATCGACGCGGCCCGCGCGGCGTCGTGGGCGGCCAGGTCGACGGCGTTCTGTGCGATGGTCACGCGCCCGACGAAGGACGCCACCACCATCAGCATGATGAACGCCGGCAGCAGGATGGCCACCTCGACCGACGCCGAACCGCGCTCAGTCATCCTCGTCCAATGTGAATCGTTCGATCTCGCCGTACGCCGTCTGCGAAACGGTGAAGTCCATGCCGGGGATGACCGACATGGCCTGGCCGGTGACCGTGAACGCCACCTCGTCGGCGTCGGCCGGCGCCGCCGTCACCGTGGCGTCGGTCAGCAGCTCACCGGTGTGCGTCAGGAACTCGTTGCCCTTGGCGATGCCGGCGCCCGGCTGCGCCTGGTAGGCCCGCTGTGCGCTGACCGCCTCCTGCGCGGCGGACAGGGCCGCCGAGCGGGCCAGGAACACGGCCGAGATCTGGATGGCCAGGAACAGCAACAGGATGATCAGCGGCGCGACGATCGCCAGCTCGACGGGCGAGGCGCCGCGGTCGGCCGCGCTCCGATTCCCGGGCACGGTGCGGACCCGGCACGCGGGAACCGCGTCCGTACCCGGGATCGGCAGCTCGGCCATCGTCAGTTTCCGTCGCCGCCGGTGCCGGGCATCGGCGCGATGTCGCCCGACTGCTCCATGAAGCCGTCGGCCGTGGTCATCGCCCACGCGACGACGATGCCGGCCATCAGCGCGAGGCCGACGATGATGATCGCGGTCGGCACCGGGTTGTCGCCCCGGTCCCCTTCGCCGCCGCTGGAGATCGTGCGTAGTCGCGCTGTCGCGACCGTGTAGAGATAGGCGAGGTACACCATGTGGTGCTTCCTTTCGGACGCCCGGGCTCACACCCGGGTCAGGAAGGGGTAGAGAACGAAGCCCATGAGTACGAACACGAGCAACGCTCCGGGTACGTCGAGACGGCCGGTGACCGCCTCGGCGCGGCTGAGGTTGTCGGTGCGGATCTGGTCGCGCAGCGAGTCGGCCCGGGTGCGCAGGGTCTCGTGGACCTGTGCGCCCTCGGTGCCGGAGGACTGCATGATGGCGCCGACGTCGCCCAGCTCGGGGACGCCGATCTCGTCGGACAGCTCGCGCAGCTCGTCCCACGGCGAGTGCATCTGCAGCTGAGCCAGGCGCAGAGCGGTGCGGATCCGCTCGAACACCCAGCCGTCGCAGACCGCCGCCGCGTTCTCGAGGGCCTGCACCGGGCCGTGCGCCGCGGTGAGCTGCAGCGCCACCAGGTCGAGATAGGTGCACACGGCCCGGCTGAACTCCCGCCGCGCCCGGTCGGCCTTGCTGAGCACGTCGCGGTGTGCGATGACGGCCGCGACCACGGCCAGGCCCAGACTGCCGATCACCGGCACGAAGAACGGCAGGCCGATGCCGAGGATCTGGAAGATGACGGTCAGCAGCACCGGCGCGAGCAGGCCCGCTCCGGCCGCGGTCAGGATGGCCAGCGCGTACTGCTCCGGGGAGCGCCCGAGCAGCGCGAGGTCGCGGGTCGGCGGGCGCAGCCAGCGGGAGAAGCCGCCGAGCCAGTCGAGGCGGTGGCTCGACCGCACCACCGGGCCGGCCAGGGTCGGCTGGTGCAGCCGGCGCAGCGCGGGCGCGAGGGCCGGCGCGGCGGGCAGGGACTCGCGGACGATGACGAACAGCCCGGTGCCGATCAGCGCACCGCCGAGGACGCCCGCGACGAACGGAAGGTTGACGATCACCGGACCGCCTCCTCGAGCTTGGGCGCGGCGAGGAACCGGGCGGACTTCGGCGGCAGGCTCATCGTGCGGACCCAGGCCAGCAGGCCCACGAAGATGGCGCCGAGCACCACCATCACGATCTGGCCGGTCGGTGTGCCGTACGGCCGCATGTAGTCGGGGTTGAGCAAGCCGTAGCCGAGCACCAGCAGCACCATGCCGGTTAGGAAGCGCACCGCGAAGCGTGGCTGCGTGCGCTTGGCCTCCACCTCGCGCCGGGTGGCCACCTCGGCCGCCGCCGCGGAGGCGATCGAGCCGAGCACGTCGCCGAGCCGCTCGCCGCGGTCGCTCAGGTGCAGGATCAGCGCGGCGACGACCTGGTCGGCGACCGGGTCGGCGATGTCGTCGGCGAACGCCAGCAGCGCGGTGCGGGCCTGCCAACCGGCCTGCAGTCGGGCGGCGAGCAGCCGTACCTCCTCCTGGATCTGCTCCGGGACGGTCGCCACCGTGCCGACGATCGCCTGCTGCAGGCCCTGTCCGGTGCTGGAGACGTCCTTGAGCCGGCGCGTCCACTCGCCGATCGCCTCGATCCGCGCCACCGCCCGCCGCTCGGCCCGGCCGACCGTGAACAGCCACGGCGTGCCCGGCACGGCGATCGCGACCAGCAGGCCGACCACCGGCAGGCCGGTGACCAGGAACGCCAGGGCGCCCGCGCCGGCCGCGCAGAGCAGCAGGATCTGGTGGCGGCGGCGGTCGCGCGGGTTGTCGCTGGAGCCGGTCCACAGCCTTGCCAGGGATGAGCCGTGCGATCCGGGCCGCGCCTGCCTGGTCGTGCCGATGACGGCGACGACGGCCAGGATCGCGCCGGCCACACAGGCGGCGCCGGACAGCAGCGCGATCAGCTCGAGGTCGGCGGGCAGCTTCACAGCGCACCCCGTTGCTGCAGCTGGGTGTGCCGGGGCCGGCGCCACGCACCGACGCCGGCCTCGATGTAGCGGGTCAGCATCCGGGCGTCGTAGCCGATCCGGAACAGCTGGTCGCGGACCCGTTCCGGCAGGTGGCGGGGGATCGCCCGCCCGTCGGCGCCCGGGCCGAAGACCGTCGTCGTGGCGATCCGGTTGTGCTCGCTGACCCCGATCACCTCTTCGATGTGCGAGATGAACCGGTGCTTGCGGCCGCCGATCGCGGTCTCGTCCTCGACCGTCACGTAGACGATCAGGTCGAGCGCGTTGCCGGCCATCCGGCGGGCCTGGTCGACGGTCATCTCCCTGCCGTGGGAGAGGGCCAGCTCGATGATGCGTTCGCTGACCCCGCCGGGCGTACGCGCGTGAATCGTGCACATCGAACCGCGGCTCGTCGTCATCGCCTGCAGCATCGGCACGATCTCCCGCGACCGGACCTCACCGACGATGATCCGGAGCACGCCCATCCGCAGCGAGACCGGAATCAGGTCGGCGATCGTCACCTCGCCCGCCGGGCGCCCGTCGAAGCCGCGCTCGCCGTGCCCCTCGCGGGCCTCGAAGCTCATCACCGCGCGGTGCTTGAGCAGCCGGCGGGCGGGCAGCAGCTCGCGACTCTCCTCCAGCAGCACGTATGGCTCGTCGGCCGGGATCTCGTTCATCAGCGCCCGGATCACCGTGGTCTTACCGGCGCCGGCCAGCCCCGCCACCATGATGTTGAGCCCGGCCCGCATCGCGGCGCGCAGGAAGTCGCGGACCAGCGGGTCGATCATCTCGTCGAGGTCGGCCCGCGCGCCAGCCAGCTCGTCGAGCGTGACGTCGAGGGTGTTGTGCCGGCGGATCACGGCGTACGGGCGATGGCTGACCAGGAACACGGCGGCGAGCCGGCTGCCGTCGGGGAGCTGCAGGTCGAGCGTCGGCTTCGAGGTGGACAGGCTGCGCTCGGTCGCGCCGGCCCGGCGGGCCGCCGCCTGGAGGATCTCGACCATCTCCTCGTCGCTGTCGGCGATCGGGTCGCCCCAGTCCACGCCGCCGCCGTGGCGGGTGATGCGGACCTGGTCGCACCCGAGGATGTGCACCTCTTCGATCGACTCGTCGATCAGCAGGGACTGCAGGCGGCCGAGGCCGACCAGCTCGGCGGTGACCTGGTCCAGGAGCGCGCGCTCGTCGGCGGCGTGCAGCGGCGTGCCGGCACGGCGGACCGCGTCGGCGTACGCGGCGACGACCTCGGCGGCGAGCCTGGTGCGCTCGAGGTCCTCCTCGCCCGGGGTGTAGTCGCGGCCGCGTTGCCAGTGGGTGAGCCGTTCGGAGAGTTCGCGGCGCAGCTCGCGGATGAGGGCGAAGTCGATCCGCCGCCGGTGGTGTTGCTGGGTCTGCTGCTGGGTCGGGAGCTGCTGGGTCTGGTGCTGTGGTGTTGGCGGCTGTGGGCTTGCGGTGGGCTCCGGTTGGTGGTGCCGGCCGTTCGGCAACAGCGGCGGGACGGTCGAGGTGGCGGCGCGGGGGTCCTGGGCGACCGGCTCAAACCGCATGTCCCACCTCCGCGGACGGCCAGGTCAGCCGGGCCCGCCGGCGCTCGAGCAGGCTGTGCACGGGCACTTCGAGCGCGCCGGCCGCGCGCATCAACGGCCGGTTGGCGCGCACGGTGCCCCCGTGGGTGAGCACTTCGGCGCTTCGCGGGTCGTGCGGCAGGTGCCCGATGATCGGCAACTGCATCGCCTTGCTGATCTCCGACTTCGGATGCCCGTCGCCGACTACGAGCAGGCGCAGGTTCCCGGGTGGCACGCGGTTGTCGGTGAAGTCGCGTTCGATGGCCTTCACCGCGCCGCGGGTCGCCGACAGGTCGGCCAGCCGGGCACCGGTGACCACCAGCACCGTCGCCGCCGCGCGCAGGATGGGCCACGGCGGGTTGCCGACCTGGATCCGTCCACAGTCGACGAGCACGTCGAACGGTGGCTGGCCGCGGTCGAGCGAGGCGAAGAAGTCGGCGAACCGCTGCCAGAACGGTGTCACGCTGCCGGCCTGCGCGGCGTCGACGACGCCGGGGAGCAACAGCCGCTCCCGCCGGGGCGCGTCGAGGTCGACGAGCTGCGACCAGAAGTGCGCCTCCAGGTTGCCGTCCCGCAGCTCGGCGACGGCCACCTCGCCCAGCCCGCGCCGGCCCTCCAGCGCGCCGCCGAGGTAGCCGGCCAGGATCGAGCCGCCGGCCGGGTCGCACTCGGCCAGCACGAGCCGGCGGTGCCAGGTGAGCGTGCAGGCCAGTGCGGCGGTGGTGACGCCCGGAGCGCCCTTACCGGAGACCAGCGCGATGATCGCCACTCGTCACGCACCGGGGGTGAGCACGACGGCGATCCGGTCGGCGTCCGCGAGCAGCACCACCGCGGCCACGTCCGCGGCGCGGAGCGCGAGGTAGACCGTCGCGTTGCCACGGTCCAGCGCCATGTCGATGACCGTGGCGTCGTAGCGGGTGACCGCCGGCGGCTCGCCCTTCTCGGGAGTCCCGACCAGGATCACCTTGTCGCCCGGCAGCAGCCGCCGGGCCGGCACCTGGTTGGCCCGCAGGCCCAGCGCCACCTGCTGCTGCCCCGCGGCGAGCATCGGCTTGTCGGTCAGCTGCGCCATGGTCAGCAGCGAGCCCGGCACCAGCGAGACCGCGGCGCGCTTGCCGACGACCTGGGCCCGTTGGCTGGCCGGCACGGGCGCCAGCCCGGCGCCCCCAGCCACCTGCACGGTCACCAGGTCGTCGGCGGTCAGCGCGGTGCCCTGCGGCACCTGGCGGGCGACGGCGAGGTAGGAGCCGGTCGCCTTGACCGACGTGACCGCGAAGGCGGCGCCGAGGCCGCCGAGCGCGATCAGCAGCACGGCGAGCCCGAGCAGCCCGGGACGCATCCGGCGCTGCCGGATCACCTTGGGCGGGGCCACCGGTGCGGGCACGGGGATGGCGGCGTTGCGGGTCGGCGTCGCGGTCACTTGGTCACCACCTGGAGCTCGTCGATCTGGATCTGCGTGGGGACGCTCTCGCGGGTGACGCCCTCGATCGTGCCTTCCTCGCCACCGGCGTCCCAGGTGACGGTCCACGTGGTGGTCGCGGTGACGCCGTACTTCTCGCCGCGCTTGTTGGCGACCTGGTAGCCGTCGTAGCCGCAGGTCGGTGACTTCCCGCCTTGCCGGACATAAGGCGTGCCGGGGTTGTCGCAGGTGACGGTGTTGCCGTCACCCATGTCCCAGACCACCGTGGTGACCTCGGCGACCAGGTCGACGGTGACGCCGCCCTCGGACTCGCTGGCGGTCAGCGGGCCCCAGGTGCTGGCGTCGTCATCCGGGTCGGCGTCGCCCGGCACCCAGAGCCAGATCGGCAGGCCGACGAGCCCGGCACTGTTCGGTCCCGGCTTCGGCGCGATGCCGACGCCCGGTGGGAGCAGGTCGAGGCTGGCCAGCGCCCGGGCGGCCAGCTCGGCCGGGTCCGGCGCCGCGAAACCCGGCGGTGGGTTCTCGAGCACCACCGGGTCGCCGCCGGCCAACGCACCTGCCCCGCAGCTACGGGTGTACGAGGTCATGCCCTCCGGCACACCGGCCGGCTGTGGCTGGGTGACGCGGTAGTAGCAGCCGTCCGCGGAGTTGAACCAGCCGAGCAGGTCGTCCTGGCAGGCCACCTCCTCGCCGTCCCGCATGCACGGCCCGCCGCCACCACCGCCGTTGCCGTTGCCGCCTCCGTTGCCGGTGCCACCGCCGTTGCCCGTGCCACCGCCGCCCTCGCCCCAGCCTTCGCACGTGGTCTGGTTGGGCGGACACTCCGCGCCGCCGTCGGCGGCGAGGGCGGTGACGGCGTTCGCGCCGGCGAGCGTGAGGGTGAGGCCGGCGGCGAACACGACGAGCCGGGTCGCCCGGCGCCGGGTCAGCACGGCTGGTCCCGGTGCGACAGGCCGGCGCTGATGAGCCAGCGGCCGTCGGGGTAGCGGCTCGCGGTCGCCGTCGCCACGTACCGCCCGGCTTTCTGCCCGGGCACGGGCTTCTTCGTCCTCGCGTTGACCATCGTGTAGCCGGTGGCGTCGATGCAGTCCTGGATCGAGACGGTCGCCGGCACGGAATCCAAGCTCACGGCGGTTACGCGTGGGTCGGAAATGAGTTTGCCGGTACGCATCGCACCGTGCTCCTTAATGTCGCGAATTGTGGTCCGGACGCGCGTCAGCAACGGATCGCCGAGATATTTCTTCAGCTCCGGATAGTTGGGATCGGGAATTGCCTCGGCCTTTCGGGCGGCCGCGAGATAACCGGCGTACGCGTCGAGCGCGGACTTTGTCGCCTTGGCCGTTTCGGGATCGGCCGAGGGCGCCGGTGCATTGTCGAAAGTAGCCGTCGAGGGCGGCTCGGAGCCGCAGGCGGCAAGCGCCGCCGCGAGCGCGACGGCGATGGCGGCGCTCGCCAATCGTGGTGCGGGCACGGTGCATCCTCCCTGCGTCGCCTGGGACCGTGGGCGAAACTGGGCGCGGTTAGCTAAGGGTCGGACGGTGGCCCGACCACGTTTCTTATTTATGAATCGGTGGGTGGTGCTTTAGGGGCGGTAGTGCAACACCCGAGGGCCGAGCATAGGCTGACGATCGCCGATGCAACAGAGGCGATCGCAAACTAACACGTAGGGTCACGGCGGCGGCCGTGACCGGCCGGAAGGGATCAATGATGGCGGCGTTTTTCGGCTGGCTGCGGCACTCGGGTGAGCGCAACCCACGCTTCTTATCGGACGACGGACAGCGTGTGCGATTCAAACCGCGATATGCGCGAGACCGTCGGTTTCTGTCCGATTTACGGATCGGGAACCGGGACATTGACAGGGTGCGGTTGTCCCCAGGTGTTGCCTGGCCAGCCCGGCCGGGCGCGGGGCTCGGAAGATCCATTATTGCGATCATGAAGTCACTCTGCGTGATGGATCGGCGGTCGGCGTGACTGCCGGGCTGCGGGTACGGACCGCACCGCGCTGGCTACCCGCCGTGTTGGTGACGCCGGTGTTGCGGTGGTTGGCGGTGCGGCATGCCGTCCCGCCGGGTTCGCCATGGCGCGGGGCGTGTCCGTCGTGCGGTGCCGTGGCCGGCCCCGCCGGCCCGTCGGGGCGGTGCGGTGGGTGCGGGGCCCGGCTCGGACCGCCGGCGTTCACGGTGGAGGTGCTCGCCGTGCTGGCCCTCGTGGTGGGGCTGCTGGTGGTGCCGTCTGCGGTGCTCGCCGCTTATCTGTGGTGGGCGGCGCTCGCCGTGCCGCTCGTGCTGGTCGACCTGGCCGTGCACCGGCTGCCGGACCGCTTGACGCTGCCGGCCGCGGGTGGGGTTTTGCTCCTGCTCGGGGTCTTTGGTGGCGGGTTCTTCGGTGGCGAGTTCGACCGCTGGTGGCGAGCGGTGCTGGCCGGCGCTCTGGTCGGGCTCTTCTTCGCGGCGACGACGCTGCTGCTCGGGCGGCGCGGATTCGGTCTGGGCGACGCGAAGCTGGCCCTGAGCTGCGCGGCGCTGCTCGGGTGGTTCGGCTGGGGCGCCGTGTTGTTGGGCCTCATGGCCGGCCTGCTGGCGTCGGCGCTGGTCAGCATCGCGTTGCTGGTCGCCGGCCGGGTGCGGTGGTCGAGCCATCTGCCGTTCGGCCCGTTCCTGGTGTTCGGGACGCTGATGGGGCTGATTCTTGTCGGACCTGGGTCGTAGCGTGGTGGCATGGTCACGATCGATGACGTCCGCCAGCTCGCGCGCACCCTGCCGCGGGCCTACGAAGCGCTGGTCCGCGACCGGGTGAAGTTCCGGGTCGGGCAGATTGTGTTCGTCGCCTTCTCGCGCGACGAGACCGTGATGGGTTTCGGCTATCCCAAAGAGGAGCGCGCCGCGCTGGTCGCCGCCGAGCCCGACAAGTTCCTGATGCCGGAGCCGTCCGACGAGCGCTACAACTGGGTCCGCGTCCGCCTGTCGGCGATCGACGAGGCCGAGATGCGCGAGCTGGTCCTCGACGCGTGGCGGATGTGTGTCCCGAAACGGGTCGCGCGTGAGTTCCTAGAGAGCCCGTTGGGCGAGCTAACGTCCAACGGGTGACAGCGGAGACGATGGTCGGGTTCGGCCGCAAACAGGCATGGCTGGCGATACGCGGCCGCGACGCGGGGGCGGTGGTCGACGCCCTGGGCCTGCGTGACCTTGGCCCGGCCCCGTGGCGCGAGGGCGTCGACCTGGCGCACCTGACCGACGACCGCCTGGCGATAACGCCACCGCTGCCGGGCGCCCGCGACGGCAACTGGATCCTCGTGGCGGGCCGCCGCCTGTTCACGATCCCGAGCACGGTCGAGGCGGTCGCCCTGTCGGTGGCCCTGGCCACGGAGGTCCAGTTCTTCGCCACCCACCGGGTAGGCGAACAACACCGCTGGGTCCGCGCAGTCGACGGCGTCCTGGTCCGCGCCTTCGACTTCGTAGGCGAAACGGGCCACGTAACCGAATGGCGCGGCGACCCGGACGACGCAGAACGCTCGCTCGGCATCCCGGAGGCAGCCTCTGACGCAGACGACCTACTCGTGGGCGAAGACGACGTAGCCCGCCTGGCCGGCCGCTGGAGCATCGACCCGACGTCCCTCGACGGCCGTCCGTCCCCAGGCCCGCTGCACGTCGCCGCCGCCCCGGACTGACGCCCTCGTCGGGGCGTGGGTGTGGAAGACCGCGAACGCGACGCCGTCGACCTGCCGCGAGATCATCTTGTCGAGGGCGGCGCGCTCCAGGTCGCGTACGCCGTTGGTGTTGGTGATGATCTCGTCGTAACCGGCCGGCGCCAGGACGTCCTGCACGCCGCGGGCCAGCACCGGATAGAAGGGGTTCGTGATGTCCGGGATGACGAGCCCGATGGTCAGGCTGCGGCCGGCCCGCAGGCCCCGGGCGACCACGTTGGGCCGGTAGCCGAGCTCCTCGATCGCGTCCATGATCCGCTTGCGGGTCTCGGCCGACACCGGCCGGCGCCCGTTGAGCGCGTGCGACACCGTGGTCGCGCTGACCCCGGCGAGCTGCGCGACCTGGCCGATCCGCGGCCGGTCGCCGCGAAACGCCACACGGACCTCCTCGATGTGTCCCTCCCCGCTGCCGGATCCTACCGCGAATGGCAGTGACGGTCGTCAAACTGCCGAGACACGCCGGTGACCACGTGGTGTCGCAACGTAGTTGACTCGTGACCTAAAGTTACCGGCGTTTGCCACAACAGGGGAGTCACAGGGAATGGGATCGTTGCACGTCGCGCTGCCCGGGGACGGGTGGTCGCACCTGCTGCGGGAGTGGGGGTACGAGCTGCCCACCATCCGGCGATGGGCCGCGGATCGGGACATTCCCGTGGCCGCCGACGCCGACCCGCGGACGATCCGCGCCCTGTTGCGCGCCACCTATCCGCGATTGGTCCCGACGCGGGTCCTGGCGCCGCCGCCGCACGACACCACGTTGTGGCTTCCGCCGTCCGTGGCCCTGCTGCACGCGACGGGCGTGCCGCCCGGGCACGTCCTGCGCGCGCCGGAACGGCGCCGGCCCAGCGTCCGCATCCGCGGCGGCCGGTCCGACCCGGAGGTTGCCGAGGCCGCGCTGGCGGCGGCAGACGAGGTCGAGGAGTGTGCCGTCGTGGTGCGCCGGCAGGGCACCGGCACCGTCCTGATCGGATACCTGACGCTGCTGGCCGGCTGGCGTGCGGAGCCTGACGTGCTCCGTGCCTACCTCGCCGACCGCCTGCCCGCGCCGCGGGTGCCGGCCCGCCTGGTGGTGCTGGACCGCTTCCCGCGTACGCCCGACGGCGCGATCGACCGCGCGGCGCTGCCGGACTAGCCGCGGTCGCGCTGTGCCCGCAGCGCTTCGGTGGACTTGTCGACGGACAGCGGCGGTGCGAGCAGGTGGCCCTGGCCGAAGCCACAGCCGAGGTCGAGCAGCGCGTCGAGCTGCGCCTGGGTCTCGATGCCCTCGGCGAACGCCTTCATCGACAGCGAGTCGGCCACGGCCATGATGGCGCGGACGATGCCGCGGCCGCTGTTCTGGTCGTCGTTCATCGCGGCCACGAACGCCCGGTCGATCTTGAGCCCCTCGACGGGGAACCGCTGCAGGTAGGCCAGGCTGGAGTAGGACATCCCGAAGTCGTCGAGCGCGAAGTGCACGCCCGCGTCGCGCAGCGCGTCGACCTGCGTGGAGATGTCCTCCGCGGTGTCCATGTGCTCGGTGACCTCGAGCCAGATGTCCGCCGGGTCCACACCGGCCGCCCGGATCACGTCGAGCAGGTCGCCGTGCCCGCGCTCGAGCTGCACGGCGGAGATGTTGACGCCCATGGTCAGGTGCGCCTCGGGAAACTCCCGCTGCCACGCGGCGAGCTGGCGACACGCCTGGTCGAGCACCCACGCGCCGATCGGCACGATCGCACCGGTCTCCTCGGCCAGCGGGATGAACTCGTCCGGCGGCACGTTGCCGCGCTCCGGGTGGCGCCAGCGGGCCAGCGCCTCGAACGAGCGAATGGTGTTGCTCTTCAGCTCCACCATCGGCTGATAGACCACGGAAAGCTGGCCGCGCTCGAGCGCCTCGGACAGGTCGGAGCGCAGGTCGAGCCGGTCGATCGAGCGGTGCGAGGCCTCGTCGTCGAAGACCTCCAGCCGGCCGGCGCCGCGCGCCTTGGCCGCGTACATGGCGGCGTCGGCGTCGCGCAGCATGGCGCTCGCCGTGGCGGTGCCCCGCCGGCCGAGCACCGCGCCGATGCTCGCGGTGACCTCGACACGCTCGCCGCGCAGCGGGAAGTCGTCGGCCAGCGTGGCCTGGATCCGGCGGCCCATGTCGGTGAGGTCCGTCAGGTCGGACGCGCCGTTGATCAGTAGGACGAACTCGTCGCCGCCGAACCGGGCCAGCATGTCACCCGGCCGGACGACCTTGCGCAGCCGCTGCGCCACCTGCTGGATCAGCTCGTCGCCGGCCTCGTGGCCGAGCCGGTCGTTGACGGCCTTGAACTTGTCGAGGTCGAAGAAGAGGAGGCCGACCACGCCGGTCGGCGAGCTGGCCAGCGTCTCGTCGATCCGCTGCGCGGCCGTGAGCCGGTTCGCCAGGCCGGTCAGCGGGTCCCGCGACGCGCGCCGGTGCAGCTCCTGCTCGCGGGCCTTCAGGCTGCGGTAGACCTCAGCCTTGCTGATCGCGACGCTCAGGTAGCTGGCCAGCACCTGCGCCACCTCGACCGCGGACTTGCCGAACGACCGGGACCGCCGACCCTTGGCGGCCAGCACGGCGATCACGCCGCCGTCGCGCAGCACGGGCACGAGCAGCATCGGGTCGTCGCTGCCGGTGCCGGGCCCGACGTACGCCTCGCCGGCCGCGAGCCGGTCCCAGCCGGGCAGGTCGGCGGCCGGGTACGGCCAGCGCTTGCCGGTGTCCTCGCCGACGTCGGCGGCCGCGGCGACCTCGGCCAGCTCGTCGCGGACGGTCAGGATCCAGGTGGAGTCGGTGCCGGTCAGCTCGCGCAGCAGCAGCACCGCGTCGTCGAGCAGCGAGCCGACG
>NZ_JBFAIU010000142.1:0-17870 GCF_040654855.1 Asanoa sp. NPDC050611 | reverse complement strand
CGCGATCGAGGACGCCGACGACCGGGCGGCGTTCGTCGCCGAGCGGCGTGCGGCCCCGGCGCGCCGACCGACCGCGACGCACCGATAGGCGGCCGGGCCGGACGAGCGCCGGCCCCCCGGCACGGAAGCAGGGCGGCCCGATGACCTTCACCGTCCTCGTCAACGCCGGCCCCTGGCTGCCGGTGCCGCCGCGCGGCTACGGCGGCATCGAGAACATCATCGCCACCCTCGTCCCCGAGCTCCGCCGCCTCGGCGTCACCGTGCTGCTCGCCTCGGTCGGCACCAGCACCGAACCCGTCGACGAGCTGCTCGCACCCTTCCCGGAAGGCCAGTTCGGCTGGCTGCAGCGCCCCTACAACCAGGCGAACGGCGTCGCCACGGCGCACCAGGCGGCGGTCGTCCGCACGCTGCGGGAACGCGACGACATCGACCTCGTACACGATCATGTCGAAGCGATCGGCCTCGCGATGCTCGCCGCGATGGAGCCGACCGCCACGCCCGTCCTGCACACCCTGCACTGGGACCTGGGCAAGCACCCGGAGCTCTACGGCGGCTTCGACGGCGGCGGCCGGGTCAGCGTCAACGGCGTCAGCGCGTCGCAGCTGAGGAGGGCACCGCGCGCACTCCGCGCGCACGCCATAGGCCACGTCCACCTGGCCACTCCCCTTGCCGTCGAGGCCGAGCGCAGACCCATCCCCGACCGGGCCGAGCACCTGGTCATGCTCGGGCGCATCACCCCCGGCAAGGGCCAGGACCTGGGCGTACGCCTCGCCCACGAGACCGGTTTCGACCTCGTGCTGGCCGGCCCGGTCGGCCCCTACAAGCAGCCCGACGACCTGGCCGCCGCCCTCCGCGACCCGGCCACCGCGAGCAACCCCGACGTCCGCTTCTGGCGCGAGCAGGTGGCACCGCTGGTCGACGGCAGCCGGGTCCGCTGGGTGGGCACGCTCACGGGCGCCGACCGCGACAACCTCGTGGCCGAGGCCCGCGCGATGCTCGCGCCCCTGCGCTGGGAGGAGCCCGGCGGCACGTTCGTCGTCGAGTCCCTCGCGCTCGGCACCCCGGTCATCGGCACGGCCCGCGGCTGCCTGCCCGAGCTGATCGAGCACGGCCGCACGGGCCTGCTCACGAAGTCCGAGGAGGAGCTGGCCGACCTGGTCATCGCGGCCGGCAAGCTCGACCCCGCCGAATGCCGGCGCGAGGCGGCCCGCCGCTTCACCCCGGCGGTCATGGCGGAACGCTACGTGGAGCTCTACGAGGAGGTGGCCGGTCGCCCGGTCGGGTGATCTTCACGGCTATTCATTCACGGGCGATCATCAGCGCTGATCAATACACTGGGTGAACACGGCCTGACGCAAAGTGGTGGTCAGCAATGAACGACACCGTCTTCTACCACTCCGGACCAACGGTGACGGGCCGCGTGGAGCGGCTGATGCCCGGGTACGCCCGCGAGATGAAGGTCGGCCAACCGGTGCTGGTCGTGATCCTCACGGCCGCCACCGTAGGCCGCCTGATCGGCCGCGCCATCCTCTCGATCCTCCAGGCCGGCACCCGCGGCGGCGCACCGCGCCGCTTCAAGGACCTGCGAAAGGCCCCGGAGTTCCTGGTCACGCCGCTGCGCCTACGCGACGCCGCGGGCCGCCTCTGCGAGGTCGAGATCCACGGCCACCTGCCGCAGAGCGCCCTCGAACCCTCCGACCACATCCAGGTGACGGTGGCCCGCCAGAAGGACCGCACGATGCCACCCAAGGTGGACCGCATCGTCAACATCACCACGGGCCAACTCCTGCGCCCCCGCATCCCCACCCTGTGGTCCCACATCGGCCCGGCCCTGCTCCTCCAGGCCGTCCTCGGCCTGACCCTCGTCGGCGCGATCGCGACGGCCTACACAGCCAGCCGCTGACCAAACGCAAGACCACAGAGCAATCGCGACTCGGGTCCGCGGCGGTCCGGGCCGTCGCTCCCGCCAGACACCGCTCGCTGCGCGTCGCTGCCAGGTCCGCGCTCCACAATCGAACCCCCGGGGCACGTTGACGGTCGGCCGGCCCTGCCTGCTGGTCGGCGTCAACGACAGCGCAAACGCCGGTCACCGCCAGTCACGCCGCGCAACGCCGGGGACGGTCTCGAACACAGGCGCGAGACCACCGCGGCGGGCCCTACGACGGCTCCTTACGCGGCGCCACGCCGGAACCGAGCGCGAAGACGAAGGGCACCGTCCCCATGGAGGGTGTCTCCGACAAGGTCAAGCAACGGCGGCCAGGCTGCGCCGCGAGCCTCAGCCGGCGGCGAAATAGCCGCTGCCGCATGCACCAGACCGTTCGCCCAGGGCCGGCAGTTGACGCCAATCGCCCAACCGCGCGGCGGCCTAGCCGGCTACGAGGTTGGCCATTCGTGGACCGGCTCGTTGCTGTGCATCAGTGGGACGTAGCGCTTGACCACCTGGCGGAGCGCCTCCCGGCGGTCCAGGTTGCCCTCCACCTCCAGGTGGTGGAGCGTGTCCACCTGCCAGCTCGCCCCGTTGCGGCCCAGCAGGCACCGCTGTTCGATGATGCCGAGCAGCCGGTCCCGTTCCTCCGGGGCCACGCCCCAGCGGTCCAGGCCCTCCGACGCCAGCGGGAGCAGCCGGCGCAGGACCAGTTCCGTCACCGGCAGGTAGCCCAGGCCCGGCCAGAAGACCTGCGCGCCGATGCCGTTGCGGGCGCAGTTGTGGAAGTTCTCCTCCGCCGCGCTGAAGGACATCTGGGACCACAGCGGACGGTCCGACTCTGCCAGGGTGCGGACCACGCCGAAGTAGAACGCCGCGTTGGCTATCGTGTCGATCACCGTCGGGCCCGCGGGGAGGACGCGGTTCTCGACCCGGAGGTGCGGGCGGTTGCGGACCACGTCGTAGATCGGGCGGTTCCACCGGTAGATCGTGCCGTTGTGCAGGCGCAGCTCGGCCAGCGTCGGGGTGTCGCCGTTGGCGAGCGCCTCCGCCGGGTCCTCCGGGTCGCAGATCGGGAGCAGCGCCGGGAAGTAGCGCACGTTCTCCTCGAACAGGTCGAAGACCGAGGTGATCCACCGCTCGCCGAACCAGACCCGCGGGCGTACACCCTGCGCCTTGATCTCTTCCGAACGCGTGTCCGTGGCCTGCTCGAACAGCGGGATCCGGGTCTCGCGCCACAGCTCCTTGCCGTAGAGGAAGGGCGAGTTCGCGCCCAGCGCCACCTGGACGCCGGCGATGGTCTGTGCGGCGTTCCAGTACGACGCGAACTGCGCGGGCGACACCTGCAGGTGGAACTGCGTCGACGTGCACGCGGCCTCGGGGGCGACCGTGTCCGCGGTGGTGTTCAATCGCTCCACGCCGTCGATCCGGATCGTCAGGTCCTCGCCGCGGGCCGCGAAGATCTGCTCGTTGATCAACGCGTAGCGCGGGTTCGCCGACAGCGACTCGACCGTCAGGTGGCTCTGCCGGAGCGTCGGCAGGATCCCGATCATCACCATGTGCGCGCCGACCGCGCGCGCCTTGTCCTCGGCCGCATTCAGGCTCGCCCGGATGTCGGTCTCGAACTCCGCCGAACCGCGCGTGCCCAGCCGCCGCGGAGCAACGTTGATCTCCACGTTGAACTGGCCCAGCTCGGTCTGGAACGCCGGATCGGCGACGGCGGCGAGCACGTCGGCGTTGCGCATCGCCGGGTCGGCCGCGTCGTCGATGAGGTTGAGCTCGATCTCCATGCCGGTCAGCGGCCGCTCGAAGTCGAAGCGTGCCTCGCGCAGCATCTCCGCGAACACGTCGAGGCAGCGGCGCACCTTCTGCCGGTAGCGCGCGCGGTCTTCGCGGGTGAACTCCCGCTGGTCGACCTCTTCGCCCATCAGTCACCGCCCGTAGGAGTGGGTCCACCCGATGTACCCACAAAGCTCCCACGACACGCGGTCCGTCGGAAGGGTTACGGCCCGTTGTCCGCGAACTACTCAAACAACAATAGGGGTACGCACGGGCGCACACGACCGATATGGCAGCGTTGGCCGCGTGTCTCTGCTGCCCGCCCTGACCGGCTCGTTCGGCGACGCACCCGACGCGGTGCGGATCGGCGACGACGCGCTCTCGTTCGAGGACCTCGCCGCCGCGAGCGCGGGCGTCGCCCGGCGGATCGCGGGCGCCCGCGCCGCCGCCGTCACCGCCACGTCCACCGTGGAGACCGTCGCCGCGGTCCTCGGCGGCATGGCGGCCGGCGTGCCGGTGGTCCCGGTCCCGCCCGACTCCGGGCCGGCCGAGCGCGACCACATCATCCGCGACTCCCACGCCGAGGTCCTGCTGGACGACGTCGACCTCAGCGACAAGGCCCAGTGGACCGACCCCGCGGCTACGGACCGCCCGGCCCTGATCCTCTACACGAGCGGCACCACGGGCCGACCCAAGGGCGTGCCGATCACCGGCACCGCGATCGCCGCCTGCCTGGACGGCCTCGCGGACGCCTGGGACTGGACCGCCGAGGACCGCCTCGTCCACGCGCTGCCGCTCTACCACGTACACGGGCTGGTCCTCGGCGTACTCGGCGCCCTGCGCACCGGCAGCCGCCTGCACCACACGGGCCGCCCGCGCCCCGACCTGCTCGCCGCCGCGCGCGGCAGCCTCTACTTCGCCGTCCCCACGATCTGGCACCGCGTCGCCGCCGCCGCGGATGCGGCCCGGGCCCTGCGCAGCGCCCGCCTGCTGGTCTCCGGCAGCGCCGCCCTCCCAGCCGGCGTCTTCACGGCACTGAAAACGCTGACCGGCCAGGCCCCGGTCGAGCGCTACGGCATGACCGAAACGCTGATCACCGTCGCCACGCGAGCGGACGGGAGCCGAAGGCCCGGCGCGGTCGGCAGCCCGATCGCGGGCGTCGAGACCCGCCTGGTCGACGAGAACGGCGACGAGACAGCACATGACGGCGCGACACCGGGCGCGCTCGAAATCCGCGGCGCGACCGTCTTCGCCGGCTACCTCGACCAGCCGGAAGCGACCGCCAAGGCCTTCACCCACGACGGCTGGTTCCGCACCGGCGACGTCGCCACGATCGACGCCGAGGGCACGCACCGGATCGTCGGCCGCGCCTCGACCGACCTGATCAAGACCGGCGGCTTCCGGGTTGGCGCGGGCGAGATCGAGGATGCCCTGCTCACCCACCCCGCCGTCCACGAGGCGGCGGTGGTCGGCCGCCCGGACGACGACCTGGGCCAGCGCATCGTCGCCTACGTCGTCGCGGACGGCACCGCGGCGGACACGCTGATCCAGCACGTCGCGACGACGCTGTCCGCACACAAGCGCCCCCGCGAAGTGATCTTCGTGCCCGCGCTCCCCCGCAACGCCCTGGGCAAGGTGCAGAAGCACCGCCTCTAGGGCACGAGGCGATAGCCCACGCCCTGCTCGGTCAGCAGGTGCCGCGGGCGGGACGGCTCCTCCTCCAGCTTGTGGCGCAGCTGGGTCACGTACTGCCGCAGATAGTTCGTCGACCCCTCGTAAGCCGGGCCCCACACCTCCCGCAGCAGCTCCCGGTGCGTGACCAGGTGCCCGGAGCGCCGCACGAGGATCTCCAGCAGGTGCCACTCCGTGGGCGTCAGCCGCACCGGCGGCGTCACCGTGCGATCCGCGACGTCGACCAGGAACCGCCCGATCCGCACCGCCGAGACGCCGGACGGCCCGGAAAGCCGCCGCCGGGCCACCGCGCGCATCCGGGCCACCAGTTCCTCGACGTGGAACGGCTTCGTCAGGTAGTCGTCGGCGCCCGCGTCGAGCGCGCCCACCTTCGCGGCGTGGTCGTCGCGGCCCGTCAGCACCACCACCGGCACCGCCGACCAGGACCGCAGGCCCGCGAGCACCGCCAGCCCGTCCATGTCCGGCAGCCCGAGGTCGAGCACGACCAGGTCGGGCCGGACCCGCAGGGCGGCACGCAGCGCGCCGGCGCCGTCGACCGCCGTGTCCACGGCGTACCCCCGGATCCGGAGGTTGATCTGCAACGTGCGGACGATCGACGGGTCGTCGTCGACGACGAGCACCCGCATCATCGCCGGTGACGGCGTTCGCGGACCGCGCGCTCGACCGCCTCCGTGGCGTTGCCGTCGCCCGGTGAGATCGCGGCCGGCAGGGACAGCACCATCGTCAGCCCGCCGCCGTTCGTCGTCTCCGGGCGCAGCGAACCGCCCATCGCCTCGGCCAGCCCGCGGGACAGGGCCAGGCCCAGCCCGACACCGTTGTGGTTGTCGCGGTCGCCCATCCGCTGGAAGGGCACGAAGACCTTGTCGCGGTCGGCTTCGGGGATGCCGGGCCCGTGGTCGACGACCCGCAGCTCGACGACATCCTCCTGGTAGCGGGCGGTGACCAGCGGCGGCCGCCCGGGCGGGCTGAACCGCAGCGCGTTCGCGATCAGGTTCACCAGGATCCGCTCCAGCAGCCCGGGATCGGCGGCGACGGCGGGCAGGTCGGCGGTGATGTCGGAGCGCACGACGGCGCCGAGCTCGTCGAGCGCCCGCGGCACCGCGTCCTCCAAGCCGATCTCCGCCACGCTCACGCCGAGCGCGCCGGCCTGCAACCGGCTCAGGTCGAGCAGGTTGTCGACCAGCCGGGCCAGCCGGTCCAGCGACTCCCGGGCCGCGTCCAGCAGGTCGTCCCGGTCCAGGTCGGAGAACGCCACCTCGTGACTGAGCAGGCTGTCGACGGCCGCCTTGGCGGAGGCGAGTGGCGTACGCAGGTCGTGGCTGACCGCCGCCAGGAGCGCGGTGCGCATGCGGTCGGCCTCGGCCAGCGGACGCGCCTGTGCCGCCGCGGCGGCCAGCCGCTCGTGCCGCAACGCCACCGCGGCCTGTGCGGCGAACGCCTCGATCAACCGACGGTCGGCTGCGGCGGGGGTACGCCCACGCAGCGCCAGAACGAGACCGTCGTCGACGGCCACCTCCGTGTGCGCCTCCCCCGGCGTGCAGCACGGCGCGCCGCCGACGCTCGCGGCCACCGACCACGCGGACGGACTCCGCTGGCGGTCGGGGCGACCGAGGGCATCCGGGCTGCGCTCCAGCAGCGTGACCGCCTCCAGCCCGAACGTCTCCTGGAGCCGCTCGAGCAGCGCGGTCAACGGCCGGGTGCCGCGCAGGACGCTTCCGGCCACGGTCGCCAGGGTCTGCGCCTCCGCGCTCGCCCCCGCGGCGTCCCGGGTGCGCCGGGCCGCCACGTCGACGATCCAGGACACCGCCGCCGCGATCACCACGAACACCAGCAGCGCCAGGATGTTCTCGCGCTGTGCGATCGTCCACTCGTTCGTCGGCGGTGTGAAGAAGTAGTTGAGCAGCAGCGACGCGGCCACCGCGGCCAGCACCGCCGGCCAGATCCCGCCGACGAGGGCGATCCCCACGACCGCCGCCAGGAACAGCAGCATCTCGCTGGGCAGGGAGAGGTCGGCCCGCAGCGGCAGCAGTGCCCCGGTCAGCGCGGGCAGGCCGAGCGCGACCAGGAAGAAGCCGATCAGGCGGCGCCGCGCGGACAGCACCGGCGCCGGCGCGGTCAGCCGGCCACGGCCCACCTCGGCGTGCGGCACGAGATGCACGTCGATGGCGTCCGACCGGGCCGAGGTGGTCACGCCGACGCCGGCGGCCAGCAGCTGGGCGAGCCGTCCCCGCCGGCTCACGCCCAGGACGAGCTGGGTCGCGTTGACGCCCCGGGCGAAGTCGAGCAGCGCCCGCGGGATGTCGCCGCCGACCACCTGGTGGAAACTGCCGCCGAGGCTCTCCACGAGCAGCCGCTGCTTGGCCAGCAGGGCGGGGTCGGCGCCGGTCAGCCCGTCCGACCGGGACACGTGCACCGCCATCAGGTCGGTGCCCTTGCTGCGGGCCGCGATCCGGGCGGCGCGGCGGATCAGCGTGTCGCCTTCCGGGCCGCCGGTGACGGCGACCACGACGCGCTCGCGCGTCTCCCAGGTCGAACCGATCCCGTGCGCGTCGCGGTAGCGCTCGAGCTGCTGGTCCACCTTGTCGGCCAGCCAGAGCAGCGCCAGCTCCCGCAGCGCGGTCAGGTTGCCGACGCGGAAGTAGTTCCCGAGCGCCGCGTCGATCTTGTCCGGTTGGTAGATGTTGCCGTGCGCCATCCGCCGGCGCAGCGCCTCGGGGGTCATGTCGACCAGTTCGACCTGGTCGGCGCCGCGTACCGCGCTGTCCGGCACGGTCTCCCGCTGGACGATGCCGGTGATCTGCTCGACCACGTCGTTGAGCGACTCGAGATGCTGGATGTTCACCGTGGACAGCACGGTGATCCCCGCGTCGAGCAGCTCCTGGACGTCCTGCCAGCGCTTCTCGTTGCGCGAGCCGGGCACGTTGGTGTGCGCCAGCTCGTCGACCAGGGCGACCTCGGGCCGGCGGTCCAGCACCGCGTCCACGTCCAGCTCGGTGAAGGTGGCGCCGCGGTACTCCGCGGTTCGGCGCGGCACCACCTCCAGGTCGCCGATCATGCGGGCGGTGTACGCCCGGCCGTGCGTCTCGACGAAGCCGACGACCACGTCGGTGCCACGCTCGATGCGGCGCTGTGCCTCCTCGAGCATGGCGACCGTCTTACCGACTCCCGGGGCGGCCCCGAGATAGATCCGTAGCTCTCCGCGTGCCATCCGGGTCCGCCCCGCCCCCGTCAGCGCGCGGCCGGGAGGTCGCGGTCGAGCGCCAGGTTGAGCTTCAGCACGTTGACGCCGGGCTCACCCATGAAGCCGAGCGAGCGGCCGATGGTGTTCTCGTCGACCAGCTTGCGCACCGCCGCCGGGTCCGCACCGCGCTCGCGCGCCACCCGGGCGACCTGCAGCTCGGCGTACGCCGTGCTGATCTGCGGGTCGAGTCCCGAACCGCTCGCGGTGACCGCGTCCGACGGCACCGCCGGGTTCGCCGGCGCGTCACCGCGGATCGCGACCAGCACCCCGCCCGAGTAGTCGTCGCCGGGCACCGCGCTCTCGACCCGCACGCCGTCGTACGTCGCGATGAACGGCGTCGCCGGCGCGGCCTGGTTGACGCTGACGGCCCGGGTGACCGTCCCGGACAGGCCCTCCGAGTAGAAGACCCGCAGGACCGCGCCGACGCCGTCCGGCGTGCAGTACGGCCGGGCGCCGGAGACGCCCTCCCGCTGGCCGATCTCCACGCTGCGCGCGCAGACCTGGGTCAGCAGGCTCTGGGAGCCCTCGTCGGGGTTGCCCTCGTCGTCCACCGCGCCCGGCACGGGCAGGGTGTCCTCGATCGACTCCGGGCCCAGGTTGGACGCGGCCGTCGAGGTCGGGTCGTAGCCGTCGCCGGCCGCGGACGGCCGCGACTGGAAGTAGCTGGGCACGGCGTTGCCGTCGGCGTCGGTGAACGACTGCCCGATCAGCGAGCTGCCCACGTCCTTGCCGTCCGCGGTCTGGATGACGGACCCGTTCGCCTTGTCGCGCAGGCCCGGGAGCTGGGCGATGCCCGTCATCGCGAACGGATAGGCGAGGCCCAGGATGACGGTGAACACCAGGACGGCGCGCAATGCCGCCAGGTGCTGTGAGATCCAGGAAGGTAGGCGCATCAGAAGATCCCTTGGATGATCAGGTCGATGATCTTGATGCCCGCGAACGGGACGACGATCCCGCCCAGGCCGTAGATCCAGAGGTTGCGGGTCAGCAGCTTGGACGCGCTGCTCGGCCGGTAGCGGACGCCGCGCAGGGCCAGCGGGATCAGCGCGACGATGACCACCGCGTTGAAGATGACCGCCGACAGGATCGCCGACTCCGGACTGCTCAGCTTCATGATGTTGAGCGCGTCCAGGCTCGGGTAGATCCCCGCGAACATCGCCGGGATGATCGCGAAGTACTTCGCGATGTCGTTGGCGATCGAGAAGGTGGTCAGCGCGCCCCGGGTGATCAGCAACTGCTTGCCGATCTCGACGATCTCGATGAGCTTCGTCGGGTCCGAGTCGAGGTCGACCATGTTGCCGGCCTCTTTCGCGGCCGACGTGCCGGTGTTCATCGCGACGCCGACATCGGCCTGCGCGAGCGCGGGCGCGTCGTTGGTGCCGTCACCGGTCATGGCGACCAGCCGGCCGCCCTCCTGCTCCTTGCGGATCAGGGCCATCTTGTCCTCGGGCTTGGCCTCGGCGAGGAAGTCGTCGACGCCGGCCTCGTCCGCGATGGCCTTCGCGGTGCGCGGGTTGTCACCCGTGATCATCACGGTTCGGATGCCCATACGGCGCATCTCGTCGAACCGCTCCCGCATGCCGGCCTTGACCACGTCCTTGAGGTGCACGACGCCGAGCGCGCGCGCCGGCTGGCCCTCGACGTGCTCCGCGACGACCAGCGGGGTGCCGCCGGAGCCGGCGATCGCGTCGACCGTCTCGCCGACCTCCTCGGTCGGGTGGCCGCCGTTCTCGCGTACCCACTTCATCACCGCCGCGGCGGCGCCCTTGCGGATCCGCCGGTCCGTCAGGTCCACACCGGACATGCGCGTCTCCGCGCTGAACGGCACGAACGTCGCGTTCGGCATCACGCCCTCCTCGCGCGCCCGCAGGCCGTAGTCCTGCTTCGCCAGCACGACGATCGAGCGGCCCTCGGGCGTCTCGTCGGCGAGGCTGGACAGCTGGGCGGCGTCGGCGAGGGTCGCCGGGGTGACGCCCTCGACGGGCAGGAACTCCGACGCCTGCCGGTTGCCGAGGGTGATCGTGCCGGTCTTGTCGAGCAGCAGCGTGTTGACGTCGCCCGCGGCTTCCACCGCGCGGCCGGACATGGCGAGCACGTTGCGCTGCACCAGCCGGTCCATGCCGGCGATGCCGATCGCGGAGAGCAGCGCGCCGATCGTGGTCGGGATCAGGCAGACGAGCAGCGACACCAGCACGATGCCGGAGATGCCGTCCGCGTTGAGCGACAACGTGTCGGGCGCCGCGCCCTGGAACGCCTTCGCGAAGATCGCCATCGGCTGGAGCGTGACCACCGCGAACAGGAAGATCACGGTGAGCGCGGCCAGCAAGATGTTGAGGGCGATCTCGTTGGGCGTCTTCTGCCGGGAGGCACCCTCGACCAGCGCGATCATGCGGTCGATGAAGCTCTCGCCGGGCTTCTGGGTGATCTTGACGATGATCCGGTCGCTCAGGACCTTCGTGCCGCCGGTGACGGCGCTGCGGTCGCCGCCGGACTCCCGGATGACCGGCGCCGACTCGCCGGTGATCGCCGACTCGTCGACGCTGGCGATGCCCTCGACGACGTCACCGTCGCCGGGGATCGTCTGGCCCGCCTCGACGTACACGATGTCGCCCTGCCGCAGCGCCGACGCCGCGACGGACTCCTCGCGGTAGCGGGTGCGGTCCTGGCCCGGCGTCCACTCGGTGAGGCGGACGGCGACCGTGTCCCGCTTGGCCGCCCGCAGCGTGGCCGCCTGGGCCTTGCCGCGCCCCTCGGCGACGGCCTCCGCGAGGTTCGCGAAGACCACGGTGAGCCAGAGCCAGATCGTGATCAGCCAGGCGAACAGCGACGGGTCGCCGATCGCCAGCACGGTGGTGAACACCGCGCCGATCTCGACGATGAACATGACGGGGTTGCGCCACAGGGTGCGCGGGTTGAGCTTGAGAAGCGCGTCGGGCAGCGACTTCCACAGCTGTTTGGGATCGAGCAGGCCGCCGCCGATCCGGCGCTGTGCGCCGGCCGGTGTGGTCAGTGCAGTCATCTCCGTATTTCCTTTGTGGACGGCGGCTCAGAGGCCTTCGGCCAGCGGGCCGAGGGCGAGGGCGGGCAGGAACGTCAGGGCGACCAGGATCACCGTGACGCCGACGAGCATCGCGACGAAGAGCGGCTTGTGCGTCGGCAGCGTGCCCTTGGACTCCGGCACCGGTTGCTGGCTGGCCAGCGACCCGGCCAGGCCGAGCACCATGATGATCGGCAGGAACCGGCCCAACAGCATCGCGAAGCCGAGCGCCGTGTCCCACCAGCCGGTGTTGACCGTGATGCCGGCGAACGCGGAGCCGTTGTTGTTGGCCGCCGAGGTGAACGCGTAGAGCACCTCGGAGAAACCGTGGGGTCCGACGTTCAGCATCGTCGTGTGGTTCTTGGTCGCCATCGCCGCGGCCACCCCGACCAGCACCACCAGCGGAGTGATCAGGAAGTACATCGAGGCGAACTTGATCTCGCGGGCACCGATCTTCTTGCCCAGATATTCGGGCGTACGCCCGACCATCAACCCGGCGACGAACACCGTGATCACGGCGAGCACGAGCATGCCGTAGAGCCCCGCACCGACACCGCCGGGCGCGACCTCACCGAGCATCATGTTGAACATCGGCATCATGCCGCCGAGCGCGGTGTACGAGTCGTGGAACGAGTTGACCGCGCCGGTCGACGTGAGCGTCGTGATCGCGCCGAAGGTCGCCGAGTTCGAGACGCCGAACCGGACCTCCTTGCCCTCCATGGCCGCGGCCACCGACTGCGGCACCGTGCCGCCGTGCGCGAGCTCGAAGCCGTTGGTGGCCGCGATGCTGGCGATGGCGAGGATGCCCATCACCGCGAGGATCGCGTACCCCTGGCGGTTCTGACCGACCATCCGGCCGAACACCCGCGGCATGGAGACCGGGATCAGCAGGATCAGGAACAGCTCGATCCAGTTGGTCCAGGCGGTCGGGTTCTCGAACGGGTGGGCACTGTTGGCGTTCATGAAGCCGCCGCCGTTGGTGCCGAGCTCCTTGACGACCTCCTGGCTGGCCACCGGGCCGCCGGTCAGCGTCTGTGCGCCACCGGTCAGCGTGCTGACGTCGTGGCCGCCGGAGAAGTTCTGCACGACACCGCCGACGATCAGTACGATCGCGCCGATCACCGCGACGGGCAGCATGACGCGCAGCGTGATCCGGGTCAGGTCGACCCAGAAGTTACCGAGCTCGTTGGTCTTCTTCCGGGCGAAGCCGCGCACGAACGCCACGGCCACGGCGATGCCGACGCTGGCGGAGACGAAGTTCTGCACCGCGAGGCCGGCCATCTGCGACAGGTGGGTCATGGTCGACTCACCGGAGTACGCCTGCCAGTTCGTGTTGGTCACGAACGAGACCGCGGTGTTCCAGGCGACGTGGTTGGTGACGCCGGGGAAGTCCGGGTTCGGCCAGAGCACGTTCTGGAGGCGGAGGAGCGCGTAGAGGAAGAGGAGCGACATCACGGAGAACGCCAACAGGCTTCCCGCGTACGCCTTCCAGCTCTGCTCGCCGTCGGGGTTGACGCGCAGCACCCGGTAGATGCCACGCTCGACGACGGAGTGCCGTCTGCCGACGACCGCTCTGTACATGTAGTCGCCGAAGTACCGGTAGGCGACGGCGAGGACGGCGAGCAGCGAAACGATGAACACGATGCCCGCGGCGGTCATGCTCATCAGAAACGCTCCGGGAACAGCAGGGCGACAAAGAGGAAGACCGCCAGCGCGGCGGAAACGATCAGCCCGATCAGGTTGACGGCGCTCACAGCTTCGACACCCCCCGCACGACCAGTCCGAGGATGGCGAAGAACGCCACCGTCACGAGTACCAGCAGCACGTCATACACGTGCGTAACTCCTATTCATCGGATCGAGGGCAGCCTGGAGGTCGGACAGGTGCCGGAAGCATGAGACCGCCTGCGATCGCGCGGGGGAACGGTTCCAGACGCCTTCCATACGCGGCCTGACGCTTTCTTGACGCCCTGACTACGCGGGCGTGACCGCCACCACGCCGGGCCGCGACGTCAGTGGCCGCCTGCCCGACGGCGCCCGATGTGGAACTCCGCCGTCCCGTGCCGAGCGCTACGGTTGGTGCCGTGATCGTGCGTACCCGGTGGGTCGTGCCGCAGCCGCCCGAGGTGTTGTGGCCCGTGCTGTGCGACTCGCGGATCGAGCTGCGGCACCGGTGCCCGGTCTTCTACCTCGGCACGCCCCGCCCGACGGCCTGCCGGCTGCCCGAGGGGCCCGGCGAGGTGGGCGCGGCCCGGCAGTGCGTCTCAGAACAGGGCGTGGTCCGGCAGCGGATCACGCTCTGGGAGCCGCCGAGCCGGCTGGCCTTCCACATGGAGTCGACCGATCTCGGCTTCCACCGCTACGTCGATCAACTCGGCGACAGGTTCGATCTGGCACCGGCGGCAAGCGGAGGCACCCGCGTCATCCGCACCACGACCGTGACCGTCAACGGACTGCGCAGGATGGCGCTCTACCCGGCCCTCTGGGTCGGGCTCAAGTCGGTGCACCGCTTCGTCTTCCGCAACTGGTCGCGCCACGCGTCAGGCCAGGGCGACGACCACCGCTGACTCGGCCGGGAGTTGGATGCCGTCGCGCATGACGGTGGCGCCTGATTCCGTCGCCAGCAGGACCGTGCGGATGAAGCCCGGCAGGGTGATGCGTTGCGGCTTGCTCGCCAGGTTCGCCGCCACCGCTACCCCGCCCCGGTGCATGACCAGCCACTGGTCGCCGTGCGTCACCTCGACCTTGTCCAGGCGTGGGTCCGACAGGTCCGGGTGCGACTTGCGCAGCGCGATCAGGCGCCGGTAGAAGGCCAGGAGCTCCGCGTGCTCCGGCTTGTCCAGCTCCGCCCAGTCCAGCCGCGACCGCAGGTACGTGGCCGGGTCCTGCGGGTCCGGCACCGACGCTTCCGCCCAACCGTGTGCGGCGAACTCGCGCCGCCGGCCGGACGCGACCGCGGCCGCCAACTCCGGCTCCGGGTGGCTCGTGAAGAACTGCCACGGGGTCGTCGCGCCCCACTCCTCGCCCATGAACAACATCGGGGTGAACGGGGCCGTGAACAGCAGCGCCGCGCCCACCCGGAGCAGGCCCGGCGACAGCGACGCCGGCAGGCGGTCGCCGACCGCGCGGTTGCCGATCTGGTCATGGTTCTGCAGGTACGCGACGAAGCGGTAACCGGGGATCCGTCCCCGGTCGACCGGGCGGCCGTGCACCCGCCGGCGGAACGACGACCACGTGCCCGCGTGGAAGAACGCGCCCGTCAGCACGTCCGACAGCGTCTGCAGCGAGCCGAAGTCCGCGTAGTAGCCCTGCCGCTCCCCCGTCAGCAGCGTGTGCAGCGCGTGGTGCGCGTCGTCGTCCCACTGCGCCGTGAGCCCGTAACCCCCGCCTTCGCGTGCGGTGATCAGGCGAGGGTCGTTGAGGTCCGACTCCGCGATCAGCGACAGCGGCCGGCCGAGGTGGGTCGACAGGCCGTCGACCGCCACCGTGAGCTCCTCGAGCAGGTGCGTGGCACCCCGATCGACCAGCGCGTGTACGGCGTCCAGCCGCAGCCCGTCGACGTGGTAGTCGCGCAGCCAGCTCACGACACTGTCGACGATGTAGGAGCGGACCTCGCCCGAGAGCGGCCCGTCCAGGTTGATCGAGGAGCCCCAGCTGGTGCCGGGACCCTCGGACAGGTAGGGGCCGAACATCGGCGCGTAGGCCCCGGAGGGGCCGAAATGGTTGTAGACGACGTCGAGGACCACCCCCAGGCCACGCTGGTGGCAGGCGTCGACGAAGCGCTTCAGACCGTCCGGGCCGCCGTAGGACTCCTGCGGCGCGAACCAGCAGACACCGTCGTACCCCCAGTTGTGCTCGCCGTTGAACGCGTTGACCGGCAGCAGCTCGACCAGGTCGACGCCCAGGTCGACCAGGTGGTCCAGGCGCTCGATCGCCGCGTCGAAGGTGCCTTCCGCGGTGTACGTGCCGACGTGCAGCTCGTACAGCACGGCGCCCGGCAGCTGGCGGCCGGTCCAGGCGGAGTCGGACCAGCGGTACGCGGACTGGTCGTACACCCGGCTGAAGCCATGGACACCGGCCGGCTGCCACGCCGAACGGGGGTCGGGCAACGGCTGGTCCTCGTCACCCAGCACGAAGGCGTAGTCGGTGCCCGGGCCGGCGGACGGCACGTCGATGGTCCACCAGCCGGCCCGCTCCGGGTCCCGGTCGAGCGCGAGGTCGGGACCGGCGGTCAGGCGCAGCCGCACCCGCGACACGTCCGGAGCCCACACGGAAAACACAGTCACGGCGCCACCACGGGTTCGGCGGGGGTCAACAGGGCGACCGGATAGCGGTCGAGCAGGTTCGACACCGGCACCCGTCGCCCACTGTAGACCCGTCCCGTGAACGAATCAGTAAAACGCCGCGAAGACGCAGAGTCGTCAGGAACGGAAGAATTGCCCGGAAGTGACAGGTACGTGTCGTCCCAGCCGCCACGCAGCGCCAGCGCGACCGGGAGCCGGGTGGCCACGGCCAGCGCGCCGCCGCGGTCGAACGCCACCACGTGGTCGGCCGCCGGGCCGAACGCCGGGACCTGGCGGTAGCCGGTGAAGAGATCGGGCCGATCGCGGCGCAGCCGCACCGTCCGGGACACCACGAGCAGCTTCGCCGCCCCGCTGTCGTCGATCGGCGGCTGCCACCCACCGTCGAGCCGGGCCAGCAGCGATGCCCGGGTGGCGAAGTCCACCGCTCGCCGGTTGTCCGGGTCGACCAGCGAGTTCTCCCAGAGCTCGGTCCCCTGGTAGACGTCCGGGACGCCCGGCATGGCGAGCTGCACGAGCTTCTGCCCGAGCGCGTTGGACCAGCCGGCCGGCGTGATCTCCGCCGCGAACCGGGCCACCGAGGACGCCAGGGCCGGTTCGTCGAAGATCTTGTCGACGACCGCGTGCAGAGCCGCCTCGAAGGACGCCGACGGGTCCGCCCAGCTCGTGGACACCGCCGCCTCACGGGCAGCCTTCTCCACGTACGCGTGGAGCCGCTCCTTGGTCAAGGGCCAGGCACCGACCACGGTCTGCCACAGCAGGTGGGCGAACGACGGGTCGGGCAGCGGCGCCGCGGCCATCCACCCCTGCAGCGCCCGCGCCCACCGGTCCGGCACCTCGGCCAGCACCGCCAAACGCGCCCGGACGTCCTCGCCGCGCTTGGTGTCGTGCGTCGAGAGCGTGGTCATCCCCCGCGGCCAGGACCGCTGCCGGCGCGCGGCCGCCGTGTGGAACTCGCCCAGCCCGACCCCGAAATGGTCCGGCGCCCCACCGACCTCGTTGAGTGCGACGAACCGGGTCCACCGGTAGTACGCGGTGTCCTCCACGCCCTTGGCCATCACCGCACCGGTGAGCTGGCTGAACCGCTGCCCCAGCTCGTCGCCCGGGTCCCGCAGCCGGGCCGTCAGCGCGTCCAGCGTCGGGATCAGGTCGGGCCGGCGGCGTCCGGCCTCCGAGCGGGAGCGGGCGAGATGCCGCAGGCCCTCGGTCCCGTAGGAGCGGTAGACCGGGAAGTTGGCGGCGAGCTCGGCGAGCCCGGCCGCGGCGTCCGGCAGGCCGGGCGCGAGCCTGGCCAGCCGGTGCAGCTCGGCCGGGAACATCCGGTGTGCGGCCTCGAGCTTGCACGCGTGGGTCAACTCGGGCCACGAGACCTCGACGCCGGTCAGCTCCGTGTCCAGCGCGGTGAACGCCCGCTCCCCGGCCGGGTCGACGAAGACGCCGCACGCCTCGCGCAGGGCGTCGTACCCCGTGGTCCCGTCGACGGGCCAGGCCGTGGGCAGCTCCTCACCGTGCTCGAGGATCTTCTCCACCACGAGCCACGCGGACGGCGCCGCGGCGCGCAGGCGCGCGAGATAGCCGACCGGGTCGCGCAGGCCGTCGGGGTGGTCGACCCGGATCCCGTCGACGTCGCCGGTCGCCACCCACCGCAGCACCTCAGCGTGCGTCGCGCCGAACACCGCCGGATCTTCGACCCGCAGCCCGGCGAGGTCGCTGATCGCGAAGAACCGCCGGTAGTTGAGCTCGCTGTCGCCGCGCCGCCAGCCGACCAGCTCGTAGTGCTGCCGCGCGTGCACCTCCCGCGCGGTGCCGGCACCGGTCCCCGGCGCGATCGGGTAACGGTGCTCGTAGTAGCGCAGCTCCCCGTCCTCGACCCGGTCGGCGGCGAGGTCGCCGTCGG